>NZ_JAKEVN010000003.1:0-96991 GCF_022398505.1 Pseudoalteromonas sp. Isolate3
GCATTAATGAACTTGTATAGTCATATATAAATTTATACATATCTAATAACCCCAAATACCCCGTTTTAGTTTTCCAGCTCCGAGTATCTTTAAGCTCATTTTAATAGTCTCAATTGGCCTTCTAAAGTTAAATAACCTTTTTGCTTCTTCAAGGAGAGTTTTTTAACCTCGTTCCACTCATTAGCTATACTTTTTTACCTATCATTATGTTGCATTAGATAGAAATCCATAATTGTTCTATGGAAGCTAGCGCCGGTATATTCTGTCATATTAAGAACAGTTAATGTATTGCTTACTCACATAGCCAATCAAATATTCAAATAAAACGCTTTTGAAAAATACTTTTGGAAGTGTATTTTGGAACCAGCTAACAGTGAATATGAAATAAACTGAGATATTGAATCACTGTTTTCTATTGAATACTCGAAACTTTTGATATTTCTTATTTCATCTTTTGCGCAGAACCCCATGAAAGATTCAAATATACTAGAAGAAGCTCAATTACTTGCACTCAACTCATTCAAGTAACTGATAACTTAGATGACTTCAACTTCAATCTGGGGGAGAAATTTGGAGAATAGATAGATCAAGAAAAGCATATTTGTCTTAAATATCGATAATATTGCTAGAAGAAAACATTTTAAACACATCAAGTTGCGAACTTTGGTGTAATTGTGTCAGTACTTCTACAACAGGTTCGGTATCTAAACCACGCTCAGTGAGTTCTAAGGTTTTTTCAATAAAGCTACCTTGAGCAGCAGAATCTAAAACAATTGCTTTTAAGTTGACCACTTGTATATACCGTCCTTTGTTCGTTTTATATTCATACAAAATACTGTTGAGGAACTATGTTAAAAATCATACACTTTTTTTTGTCTATATGAACCAAAAAGCCCCAGTAAATTCTGGGGCTTTTGAATTGGCCTCTGCCTTTTCGGCAGTAATATGTCATATGATGTGGTTGTTTACTTCCTGGCCTAATTTCAGCTGCCTATGCGGCAGGTCACCAAATTCTCCCTCACGAAGACGAGTTGTATTTCCAGCTGCCTATGCGGCAGGTCACGCACATCTTCTCTATGAAGTCTTTTATTAACCATTTCCAGCTGCCTATGCGGCAGGTCACTATTAAAGTTAGCTTAAAAACTTATAAATTCCATGCAATTAAACCTACTTTTAGCAAATAACCTTTGTTTTACCAGCAGCTCTTAACTCTTTGATATACAGCATTCCAAAAGCGATCGATATTTAAAAGGCAAGTAAGGGAACACTACCTTTGTGCTCTTCGTTTGTTGCAAAGCCATAGCTGTTGTATGTGTTTTTTATTGAGTCTGTTGATTCTAATCTCAGGTGCAACACAAAGTCATTGTGATTGCTCTTGCTGGCGATAGGAATTTTGTGAAATGCGCTAATTTCTGTATCGTTCGGCACGTACTGCGGAGTATATTCTTCACCGCGAGCTTCGGCTCTGCGTTTTGCGCGTGCCATTCGACGACGTTTTCCTCCCATAGATAACTTATCCAGACTGTGGTCACGGATAATCTGTACTTCAGGAATATCAACTGGTACTGACTTTATGGCAGATATTTCAAACAGCTTATCGTGGGTCATCATTTCAAAGTAGTTTTGATGACTTAGGTTTTTAAGTGCGACTTTATCTTCACTTACAAAAGCTATCTGATTGCCTAAGTGTTTGTCGGTCCATTTGGGGAAGCTTACGCCAATGTGGTTGCAGCTTCGTTCGTTCATAAAACCATGCAAAATGCCAATGCAGCGGCCTGCTAATAGGGTTACATCACAATTTGTTGGTAGGTAAGTAATGGTGAAATATGCTCGGCTCATTCTTTGGTCCTTTGGAATAACCCGCCTTTGATTAAAACGGCTGCTATATAGTGAATATGGCTGGCTTGCTCTTGGTTTTTTAAGCCGTTTTGCTCCATTCCTTTTACGTATAGCGCCACTTTTTGTAGCAGTGAATAAAAGTCTAATCGGTTACTCGGCGCGCGTCTGGCAATCACGTTTTTGTAGTCGGCTCCGTATTCGTGAATTCTTAACCGCTTGTTTGCGTCTTCATTGTACCAATCATCAATCATTTGAATGGCAGCCCCTATCTTTTGAGAATGAAAGCAGGCTGCGTCTTTACCCGTTACTTGGGTATAAGCGTAAGCTCTTGCTACATCATCGTTTTCTGCGAATGATTGGCTTGGATAAATCTCTTGCCCAAAGTAGGTGTCGAGCTTGGCGGTTACTTCTAAAAAGCAAAAACTGTAAGGGTCTTCTAACCCTGTTTGGATCACTTCTGTGAGGGTATGCAGTGCATCTTCAGCTTCGCGCCATTTGCCATCC
Organism: Pseudoalteromonas sp. Isolate3; assembly: GCF_022398505.1. Classification (NCBI taxonomy): domain Bacteria; kingdom Pseudomonadati; phylum Pseudomonadota; class Gammaproteobacteria; order Alteromonadales; family Pseudoalteromonadaceae; genus Pseudoalteromonas; species Pseudoalteromonas sp. Isolate3. Next base: position 2,344 of record NZ_JAKEVN010000003.1, read on the forward strand.
CAGCGTAAACGGTTTGCTTTGGTAATACTGATAGGGTCAAATCCTTCGCCAATTATCTCTAAATCTACATTGGGTGATGTTTTGTTTCGCCATAGCCACTCGCACATGAGAATATTTTTGGAGTAGCGCTTTGCCAACTCCCCAAAGCCACCATGCTGCTTATAGGTGTTCATAAACCGCGCTAGCCAGTAACTTACTTTTGGCTCACCACATACATTTGGTTCTAGGCTGTTTGCTTCTACTCTGAGTGAAAACCGGCAATAGAGTTTTTGCACTGTGGGTGGCACATAGCAAAGCTCTATGGTGTGCGGATTACCAAAGGCTAAGTCTTGCGGAGCAAGCTCTTTAGGAGTGGCTTCATTTTTGTAGGCTTCGGCGAACCCTGACTTTTGACCACGGATCTTTTGTCGTTCAATTTGTAATGGTTCAAAATCGCTTTCGGGTGTTTTATAAAAGAACACCGCCTTACCTGGCGAGAGTGAGCGGGTGTATGAGAGCTGGCGCGGGAGTTTCATTAGTCGTACTCAAACTTGGCTTTTTTCATAAGCATAGATGCTTTTTTGCAATGCATAGCCCAAAATCCATGATTAAAAAAATGCCGAGCGCCAGATAGCCGGACCGTGACTGCATCTACACATTCAAGCAACCCAATAACAGGCTCAACATAGCAATGTAACTGGGTGATTGAGCCTTGCCTTGGCTTTGGTTCTTCAAGGGCTAAGTAACCCAATGCAGCAGGCCGCATAGTAGGTCGCAGTGTTAACTGCTCAGCCAGTTCTTCAAAACAGCTCACTTCAACCGAGGTTGGATATAACCACGAACCACCTTTTGGCAAAGAGCGAATACGCTCAAATAATGCCAGTGGTTTTGCATAAACTTGGCACCAATCAACTTGATCATATAACGAGGGCGGATGAAGCGCACCACCCGCATAGCCCGATGGAAATGCTGCTTTTAGCAGGTTTTCAGACAAGTCGTTAGCAACAGCTTGATTATCAGTTTGCACTCTAAATACCAAATCAAAACATATATCGCACTTGGGTATTTGCATAATTGCCGAACGCAGAGGAACAAGCTTTTGACCGTCTTTTTTGAGTTTGTTGGGCTCAGGCAACTGCTTATTGTTGTGCAATTGATACGAGCGAACATACGCAGCAACACCAATCACATGTACGCCACCGCCTAACAACTTTTGCAGCTTGCGTTGAAATTGATGCCCCAAACCTTCAAGCGCGGTGATTGACGGCATACCCATTAGGTAAGGGTTCGGCATTGCCTCGGCGTTGTAGACTCGCAAATTCTGGCAATGCACGTACTGAATATGCTCCGCCTCAAATTCATCTTCTTGGTTATTTTGATGCGATAGCACATAGCTAAGTTGCGCTTTTAAGATAGACATTAGCTCTGGGTGATAAGCGTAACGCTTTAAGTATTTAAGCCCACTCATTTGCTTATTTAGATCTTGGCTTAAAACAAGCTCTAATTGCTTGTATTCCTGCATGACTAAAAGCTTTACTGGCTCAAAGTTTGAGTCATTTACCGCTTCGTTTTGCGCTAGTTTGATAAGCTTTTCTAACCATCCATAAAGTGCTGTTCGTAACGCCTTCGTTGCCGCAATACGTGCCAAACGCTTTTGCCTAAGCGTATTAAATGGCTTTGACTTTGATAGCACCAGTAATGCCTCACTCACTGTTTTGCTATTTAATGCCGCCACATTAAAAAGCCGTTGCTCGTCTTGGCTGAAGTAGTCGTTAACGGTTGTCGCACTGTAAGTTTTGGCGAAATACTTAAGCACGTTCACTCTGCCGCCCAGTGCGCTAGGCAATTCTCCCACATTTGCAGGGCGATTGTGCTCAATGATCCCGCGTTTAAGCAAACCGCTGCGCGTTGCCATTTGCAGCGCAGCTAAAACGGCATGGCTCACAACGGGCGATACACTCAAATAGTCTTGCTCTATTGGAATAAGTAACTGAGGGGTGTAATTACTAATTTGCTCGGGCAAGTCTTCACTGGGGAGCTGTGCAGCTATTTGCTCACACACAGCAATCACATCTCTTTTTAGTAACCCTAGCGCTCTAAACTGCGATACCCAAAAATCCTCTTGCTTTGCAAGCAGCTGTGCCAAGCACACGTATTCACCACGCCACACAAAGCCTGTTAAAAACAACTTAGCATGATTGATTTTAGCGCTGTCGTGCGACCAGCCAAATTGCGTTGGGTAACTGCTACTACTGACTACCCTAAGCCCATCATCAATCACTTGAGCCAATAACCTTTGGTGGCTAACTCGAATATCAGGGTACTTTAAATTATGGGTGTGATACCACTTCACTTCATCAATACAGGTTTTAAGGTGTTGCTCATCACACAACGCGACTTTGGCAGCACTCACGCTTGTTAAACCTTTTATGTCTTTTCGCTTGTAAGTGAGGTTAATTAAAATCACCAACGCTTGAGGCTCACTCCCTGTTATATCCACATGTTCAGAGTATAGTGCAAATGCGGCTCGTAGCGTTTGGGTAAGCTCTTTGCTTGGCGTATTTTGTAGTAGTGTGTGCAGTTCCATTGATCACCATGGTGGTACAAATTGTTGTTGGTTATTAGGCATGTTCGGTGCAAAAGACTGCTGTAGTTCAATAACCTGCCTGAGATAAAACACGCTATCGCTCGGCTTTAAAAACGTATTCTTTTTAGGTGGTTGAGCTGCTGCTAAAAAGCCCTCTTCATACAACCTAAATACTTGCTCGGTACTTGTGCCAAGAATGACTGCGGCATCAAGCATAGAGAGTAGTAGATCACCTAGGTTTGGGTGTTTTTTCTTTGGGTTTTGCTCAACGAGCTTGGTTAAAAATGTAATGATGGCCAACTGCACCGTGTTGTAGCCTTGCGAGCCAGCGCAGGCCAGTTTGCTGTCTTTAAGTAAGCTGCCGAATACATCATTAAATGGTGTGTGGTTAAACGGCCTAAGCTGTTTTACTTTAGCAAGTTCAGCGGTGTTACTTAGTTCATCTTCAAACCCACTGGGCCAGTTAGAAAAGTAGCTCACAAACAGCTCGCTAAACTCATCGTCATCATAGCTGATAGCTCGCCACTGACTAAACCAAGCCAGAAGCCCGACAAGTTTTGCAACGGCGTTGCTTGCAAGGACATTAGCCAATTTTAAGTCGGCTTGGTTTGCTTTTGGCCCTTGCTTGATTACAGCACCACACTCGCACTCTAGAAACGCCTCAGACGCTCTGTAATCAATTTCAGCATCACATTGCCCACATATTCTAGTTAACTGCTGATTATGCTTATGACAAGCTTTATAGGCTCTTAAATGCCAAAGGTAAGGTATGTGCGCATCTTGATTTAAACATTCCGTGCAAACAGGAATCCCAGACTTACGAAGCAACTGGCGAGGCACCAATAACCCACCACGAGAAACCGCCGTAATAGCACCAAACTGTGTATTACTTCGGAGCCAACATAAGTTAAGCAGCTCAGACGCTTCAACCCCTGCTAACTGAGCAACCAAACGCAGCGCCCGAACTCGAAAATTACTCGATTGCGATGCCTTATACACATCAACCGGTTGCAACTCGTTTGGAAAAGCTCCCTCAAGCTCGTGATCTTGCGTTACCAGCCAATCCCACAAAATATCGGCCATATCAGCAAAACCAAGATAACCATTATCTTGAGACAAGCGAAGCAAATAGCTTTCAATGGTTTCATCTGGGTAAGGAGTTGTTTGAGAAAGGAATTGCATTTAAAACCTAAACTAAGGAAAACTTAGTTTAGGTTTAGATTAGCTTTTGCTGCCAGTCAAACTTTACTTAGCCAAATTTATACAATTAACCTAAGTAGCTCAACTCCATAACTCTCCAATATTAACATCATCACTGTCGGGCCTATGGCCATCGGCAACCTCATTAAATTGAACAACCATAGGAATGTCGAACGAGGTACCCGTTAAAACAGCACAACCTTTGGCTAGGTTAGGGATCATCTGCCGCGACAGTTCATCTAAAGAGCTAATTGTGTTTTCAAGTAACTTAAGATCTCTATCGTTGACTAGTCTATGAATAAAGAAATTATGTAATTGAGACATTATTGTTGGCGAAATATCAGCGGGTCTTTGACTAGATAAAGTCAAAAAAAAGCCAAACTTACGCCCTTCCTTTATTATTTCTTCGAATAGCTCCAGCCTGTAGTCTTTCCAACTTTCGCTTTCTCTGGTTGACTGCATAGATAATATATTATGAGCTTCATCAATTATCATATGTAAGGTTTGCTGAGGAGGACTCTGATTGATCACTTGCTGCTTGTGAAAACCGTAGTAAAACTTTGCCAGCAAAAGGGGAAGGACTTTTTTAACTTCTTGATTTGATTTACGAAGAGATATAACAGAGAGCAGCTTTTCACTGGGCAATACTTCGTCAATATTAAAAACCCTATCTAACGCAACCAATGAAGCCTCTACTCTTTTGAGTAATGGCTGAATATGTTCAAATTGCACGTAACCACTAACTAGGTCTGCTAATAGTTGAACGTTAATCCTTAATCTCAATTCGTTAAATGGTGATAGTTCAGTAAGGCTAATAGCATCAACATGGGGCCTACAACGAGTGTTGTATGCCACATCTTGATCTCCTCCACTTAAGTAGTCAGAAGTCCCAGGAAAATAAAGCTTCTGTTGTACACTATGCCAACCAATTTGAGACACTACGAGCATTAAACCTTGAGATTCAGTAATTTTTGAGATTTCGCTTATTAGATCTACAAACTCTTTTTTCTGGGCTGTACTTGTCAGTGCGAAGTGAAGAGTTGACTTTACATAGTTCTCTAAACTATTTGGTTGACCAATATACTTTTTCCGGCCTGATACTAACCGCTTGAGAAATGGTTTTTGAGTATTCTCAGTCGCTTTAAACAAAATGCCAAATAGCTCTTCATCCCAAAATGCATCGCTAGTCAATGGAAATTTATCTCCATCATCGCTACGAGTATCAAGCTGATATACCTGTTTATATTTGCGGTCAGATACCAACTGGTTATTGGTATATTCACCATTAAAGTCAATCACTACGAAATGACTTTTACCTATAATTTGGCCTAGCTTGTTGTTAAAAAGAGTTGTGTAAAGATTTGTGAGTGTATTTGACTTGCCACTTCCAGTGTTCCCAAAAATACCTAAGTGCGTGTTAAATAGTTTTTCCCATGGTAATGACACCGGAAGTTCTTCAGTGAGCGTTTCTCCGACTATGAAATTATCATCAGGTTTACCAAAAATCTCTTTTACTTGAGTATCACTCATCAAATAAGCAATATCTCGAATCATGGGTAGGTGCTTAATTCCTTCAAAAAAGGTATCCGATTGAAAATACCCTATCGGAATTAGCTCAACTTTTCGGATATATTGATTGCTTTCTTCATCTTTGTACCTCTCATCCAAATATTCACCTTGAACGCGAGCAACAATATCTTTAAACCCTCTTCGAATTAGCAAAAACTCTTGAATTGAAACACCATTAAACTTAACTCCATTGTAGAAAAGAGTTTCTTTATTCGACTCTTCGTATAACTCAATAACAATGTTCGTTCCTTTTATGGAGATGACTTCTCCAATTGCTATGCTCATTGTTCACCACCATATGGGGCGACTTCTGAAGAAAGAAACGAAGGAGGTGTAGGCTCTATTGAATCTTGTCTAACTGACTTACGGTCATAATTATCAAGTGTGAACTTGGCGTCATTAAAATGCTTAAAATCAAGGTCACCTTCTTCAGAGCAGATGTAACCCACATTCGAGTAATCCTTGAACTTATCTTGCATACTTATTAATTCATCATTGTTGAAACATGATACATACATTGTTAAAGATGGGTTGGACAATGCTCGTCGAATTAAGCTCAGAAGATGTTCGTCGGCAAATGAAAAACCAAATGTAATCAAGACTGAGTTGGGCCGCTCTAACTCGTAGCTTAGATGTCTAAGAATTTGATAATATGCCTCTTCAAATAAGGTTTCGTGAAACTTCCATTTTGTTGGATTAACTATAGGGATGCTGGTGTATTTATCCCAAAAATAGTCAAGCCTTAAGTTAGAAAAATCGCATGACCTCAAAAAGTCTTCTATGTCAGATAAAGACTTAGTTGAATCATATAATAGGCCTTTAAATGCTCTAATAATATCAAGCTCGTTTTGCTCAAAAATAATAATGTAACTGCTTTGACCATAGTTAAGGTTTATTTCGTTATCACTTTGCCCTTGCTCCCAATGAACAGAACCGTGTGCGTGAAGTAAATTAACTTGCGGCAATAGTGTATCGTGACGGTCAAAAGCCCCTTTGTTAACAACTCGATGGTTAAAGTTGCTCGTATGAAAAGTGCGCTTTTGAAAACCAACGCTACCATCGTTAACAATAAATTTGGCTGCACGTTCCGATAACAACTCTTCAGTTGCAGTTTCAAAACAATTGTCATAGTTAGTCGTGAATATATTCGCTCTTCTCTCAGAGGGTTTCTGTCTATTTAGGACATTGATTAAGTTCGATAAAAAACGTTTATACTCGTGAACTACACTTTCTTGTTCAGGTGTTCTATTCGGATTTGGAGGGATACTTGAAAATACCTTTGGCAGCCCATCTCTAATACACTCTTGATAATAAAGCATAAAAAGCAACTTTGTGGCTTGTTCGTTCGACTCGTACTTTTTAGCCAAAGTTTCAAAGGTATATTTATTACCGATCTCATCTTTCGCTTCAAGAGCTAAAGTTGGAAGAAAACCATAAGACGCCCCAGCGCCAATGAGAAAGTTAAGGTTTTGCTCATATATATCGAGTAGCTTAAACTCACTTGCCATATTCAATTCCCTCTTGTGACTTTAATTCGAATAGCTAAATTAGATTATTTGAAATATACATTGCAAAAGCAGGCGAATTATCAAGCTAAAACAAAGCTTCTTTATTTCTCATTTTCAGTTAGCTGAATTAGAAGCTCTTTTTGTTTGTCTTTATCCAGTTTACCAAGAGCACGTATAAGCTCTGCTAAAGTATTGTCTTCACAATAGAAATAAGCAACTGGTACACCCAACTCATCAGCAATACGCTTCATCGTGGTAAAATCTGGTGCATGCTTTCCTTTTTCATACTGGTTCATTCGTGCGCTGGCCGTGTTGGGTTCCATACCTAAAGCAATACCTAACTGCTGTTGCGTGTAACCAGCTGCTTTGCGGGCTTCTTTTAGGCGTAAGGGCGTTGGTGATTCCATGAGTACCTTAGCTACTAACTTCAATAGCTAAGATTCTCTTAGTATAGCGCCCACTTTGGTACTAAGGAATACTTAGTTCATCTGAATCCACAACTCTAGACATATATGAAAAGGCTCCAAGGTGCCCACTTGTAAGCCTTCTTAATAATTGGAGCTTCCAACTCTAGGATATAATTGTGAAAAAGCGATTGTCACAATTAAACTATATGAGAACAACTTCGTCCTTTTTAAACCATGATTGCAATGCGGTCGCTTCTACTGCCTTGGGGTTTTTAGTATATGCAACTATTGCCAAGCTCTTTTCCGCGCGACTACAAATCACGTAAAATAATCGTCTAGTTCTCAAAGGGGCTGAGTCTTTCCCATCCGCTTCATTTTTTAAGTCATTCGCACTTAGCGGCTCTGCACCCAATAACTTTTCATAGTTAAAGAGAAAACCACCTGCACTTTCATCGTCTAAAATAGCCATTACTCTCTCAAATTCTAGGCCCTTTACACCTTGATGAGTAGCAAAGCTCGACTCTTCACTAATGTAGTTTGAATAACTCTTAACCGCCCTCATTTTTGCTTGAAGAGCATTTCCCCATGCAACATAGGATTTCTCCAAATCTTCTTGCTCTTTTTCAGTAAAATTGCGTATGTCTGCTTCAAGATAGACTTTTAGCTTGTCGGGGGTATCTAATAGCTCACTTTTGTCAAAAACATCAATTACATCACGCAAGCTTAAGTCTTCATGTTTCAATCTCAATTTAAACTCTTCAATCCGTTCATCGGCACTAATTATAAAATCCATTAAATTCTGATTTGATCCACAAAACATTTTAGAACCTAACTTTACAAATCTAGCTATTTCGAAATGGTCATCTTTTATAATCGCTTCAAATAATGGTAAGACTAGATTAACTATGAATTGTAACTCTTGGCTGGTTCCGTTTAGCACTGAATCCTTTAAGTCTGCATTTTTAGCCAAAGGGACAAAAAACTCAGCAAAGCCATCTCTATCTGCAGCCATTGCATGCTCAAGAGTCAGACACTTCACATTATGAATGTTTCCCCAATCATCATCGCCAGTAACCTTTCGCATAGATTCTCTAATGCTTGATTCAATATCGAACTTATCTTTTCGTTCAGCATCCACGATAAACAGCCTTACCAATCCATCTGTGGCATTATCTTTTGGTTCTTGCTGCACCTTATCCACATCAAACCTTATAGCATTAATAAGTGTTACAATTCTTTTAGGGCACCTATAGTTTATTAACTTTGCAGGCTGCTCCCAGTCATCTGGTAAACTTGAATCTAGATCCTCTTTCCCCCCGCCATAAATGCGCTGCATCATGTCACCAAACAAACCCAGAGCAAACTTCCTCTTGTAATTTTTCTGAACAATGATAAGTGCATTCATTAAGTGTTTATCTGTATCCTGACTCTCGTCAATCAACAAAACTGGGAATCGATTCGTTAGTAGCTTGTGCATTAACGGGCTATTTGCAATGAACTCGGATGCTATTGCAATAACCTCAGTATGGTTTAATGCGTCTCTTTCAGGTTTTCCCGATGTGGGGCTGTATGTGAATTCAGTAATACTATCTAGTACTTTTAAACGGTTTATCTTGCTGTCTCTGCTTTTAGCATTTTGAACTGCCGTTTTGCCATTAGGATCACGTGCTTTTCCAATTTTCTCATCGAGCTCTCTAATTTGAACCGTTAATCTATTTTTAAGGAACTCTCTAATATCCTGAGTAAACGGCTTGATCAAATCCCAAGCAAAACTGTGTATGGTTGATACTTTAAAGGCAGGGTCGAATTGAAGTCGATGTTTAATTTCATCACATGCGGCATTCGTATAAGTTATAACCGCAATTTTCGCACCTATGTCGATATAACGGTGTAAATCATTTTGTTTAACATGCTCTAGAACATTCACCAAAGTTCTCGTTTTTCCCGACCCTGCACCAGCAAACAGCAAAAAACTTGTGGGTGAATCTAAGTTAAGATAACGATATATTTCCTTGTCGACGTCTTCAAAGTGCAGAGGGAAGTTATTGTCCACTGAGCGTTTCCTCGATTACTAGCTGTTCAGTTACGAAATCTCTACTCGCCTTATGTAGTTCATTTTGAAGCCACTCCAGCCCCTCTAAAACATATTGAGGTATTAATAACTCGCTAGGATCAATATCATAAATAATATCCAGAGCCATTTGAGCTTTCCCTTTATTGTCTAGAGCTTTATACATAGCTTCTGCACATTTCTCTAAAGTATCCATCTCACAGGCATCTTTCATTTTCTTCATCATACCCGTAGGCTTTGTTAGCTTCTTTAGTAACTCTATATTAGTAAGGGCAAGCGAATCTTCAAATGTATAAGGAATCGCTTTTCCTTCTTGCTTATGGTTATATTTGACTTCAATATCATATTGATATGCAGCTCTTGCATTCCCTAGTACTTTGCTTTCGGAGCCTAGATCAAGAATTTCGTCCAAAGATTCCGTATTGAGATTGAACCACTGCTTCAGCGTACTACTTCCTGAGCGTTGACCTTTTCCTCGTTGTGGCTGAGTAGAGCTATTATTTGACTCTGGATCCGTTGCATCTGTATCAGTTATCACCAGTGTCGGCAGGCCTAGAGCATCAATCAAAGGCTTTAACCTTTGAGCATGTGCACCACCGACTTCAAGAATGGAGATATAACTTCTGTTTAAGCCAAACTGTCCATCAAATTTATGACGAATAAAATGTGGTAGTAACATCCTTTCAGCTGCACCTTCGACCAAAATAACTCCATTAGCAAAAAACAAATCACAATGTGTTGTTTTAAGGTAACGAGTTACAAATTTTGCAGTTAGTTCACTATCATTATCTCGTTTCCTTGGATTGCCAAATACATTTGAAAACCCTATCACTTCAGCCCTTGGTGACCTGTTAAGCTCAGTCGAAGGGTGACGCTTGAAATATCTAAGTTTTTCAAAGCCAACTTCATGTGCAATGTAACTGGAGTGGCTGCTGACAACTAACTGGGTATTAAATGGTGCTAAAACTCCTTTTTGTAGTACCTCAAAAGCTTTGCGAATAAACACTTGTTGGACCTGTGCATGCAAATGTGCTTCTGGCTCCTCTATGAGTACTAAGTGTAGTGGTTCTTTGGCAATATCATCCTCAGTTCTGCGCTTTTCCGCTTTTCCTTTTCTCATCCAATTATCTCTGAACCCAATAAGTTTAAAGATCATATAAATGAGATTTTTATAACCAAGTCCATTGTAGCTTTCTGGCAGAGCTAGCTCTCTAATTTGATCTTTGTCCGATTTCTGGATATCAAATATAACGGTTGCATTGTGAGCAAGGTGCTCAACTGGACCAGTGTTACTAGAAAGAAATATATCAGGGTCATTAAAACCAGGGTAACCAAGTCCTTTAAGCTCACCTAGAGCATCATTGAATGCCTCATTTAATTTACTATCAAAGATAGTCTTTGCATTGTCTATAGCTTCTAAGGCTTCGATATCTTCTTTCTCAGGATAATCTGATGGATTTAGATGTCTGCTGTAATACTGGTTTAGTTGAGATGATAGGCTGCTAGGCCCCTTTAAATTGTTACTAGCATGAGGATCTGAAAACCCCCGCTGAGCTTCAATCACATTAACATTGAATAAGCCATGAAATGGATACGCATTCAAAGGTACTTGATCCTCCGAAAGCTTTTGAGGAATTAGATTTTCTTCTGCAACTGTTGGGTCCAACAGATAAGCTTTAACGTCAAAATAAGAGTTCATCTTCTTATCAAGGTATTCCCTCATATCCCTAGGCCAAAGTTCTAACTTCTTAACTCCCTCTTTTGGCTTTAACTCCTCAGTTACTAATAATGCAGCATTATATTCTTGCAAGAAATCATGCATTAAGCTTTCTATTGATTTTGGTTGATAAATCAACCTTACTCCCAAGAGTCCTCCCCTCCACTTCAAAGTAGGCACCAAGTGGCTTACTCTGTGAATTTCATCAACATCCACTTTCAGCCATATATCTAGGCTTGGGCAAAATGGCTGCCACTCATGTAGAGAATTGCCAGAAACGTTATCAGGATCAGACCAAGATTTTGCATATCCGTTCAGAGTCGACCAATTACACAAAGTAAAGTCCGTCGTTGCAAATCGCCTTTGACTACCTATTTCACTACTTTCCTTGCTTTTTACTCTTTGGTCCAGAAAACCAATTAAGGCATCAATAGCAGATGTCTTGCCGCTGTTATTCGCCCCTACAAATATAGTTTCATCATTACCAAGATAAATACGAGTAGACTTTAACTTTCGGTAATTCTGAATATCTATGAATTCAATTTTCATCTTTAATTCCCTGATAACAATTTGCAGACTGCTGCCACTATCAAGCTATAATGCCTTAAAAGAAACCTTTTATAAACATGACATTTACAAGTCACTTCTTCAACAACTGCACCAACGGCACTTTCATACAAAACTGGGTATCAATAAATGGGTCTTCATCTTGAGGCCCATCGGGTTTAAACGTGGAATACTGTTCCACCTCACATCCTTCAATTTCATTAACATTCATCTCAAATACATTGTCGAGTTCTGGCCGCCATGCCTTAAACGCAGAACTTAAACATTGCTTGTTTAGTGTTACAGCATCGCTTATTAGCGCTTCAGTAAGTGCTGAGTCTAAGAAGTTTTTCAGCTTTCGAAGGCAGCCATTTGAAATGGCAAAAAGTGATAATGCAATTTCCAAATCCTCAAAGCGGGGTTTGTCTGAAAATGGCAATCGATTTGCAAACCCCTTAAGAACACGAATAAATAGTTGAAGCTCTTTTTTTTCTGATATTTTAAAGTAAGGAATAAAGCGGCGAATAAAAATACGTGATGACCACTGAGGCTCATCGGCTATTTGATCTATCCAAGGCATACCGACTAATACAATGGAGATCCCCGCTTTTTCATTAATGTATTTAAACTGATTTGCAATGTCTCGGCGCTTTTTACCTAGGTTGTTTTCAACAAGCTCTTGAAACTCATCAATAATAATTAGCTCCGTACCTGAGCGTTTTAGTTGCTCAACTAAACTTTCAGCCAACGCGATTTCATTGCCATGTTTAAGTCGTTTGCTAGATTTAGCTCCAAACTGTCCTAGGTCGTGCAGCAACTGCTTTAAGGTGGATTCAATTGATGGGTTACTCGGTATTCGGCTTAGCAGTACGGGGACTTTGCGCCGGCCATCAGCAAAGTGTGGTGGGTTGTTTTCGTAATAATGTTTAATCAATGCAGATTTACCACAGCCAGTATCACCACTTAACATCATGCATGGCTTTTCACCCGCAAGGTCGTGATGCAAACGCAGTTTGTCGAAATCATTTATGATGGTCTTTGGTATGGTGTATTCAATAAACACCGCTTTGAATTGATTGAGTTTTGCCTTTTTAGCCTCGGTCAGCATAACTAAAACGCCTCAAGATCTGAGACAAAATCATCCCAGTTATCGTCGTCTTTTGGCTGATCCGTTTTTATCTCTTCTTTGTTTTTAGGGGGTATGGCTGGAGCTGCAATTGAGGTAAGGTTTTCATTGTTAATATTTTTAGCTCTTGCAATTGCTTTCACCCCTTTAACTTTCGCTTTCCTGAGGGCTTGAGAGACTTCTTTTACTTCCTCTTCAATGCGCTCGTTAATGTAGAGCCTAGCCTTAGCTAAACTTACTTCATCAACTTTTTCATAAGTATTTTCTCTCAAAAGGCGAACATTTATCTTATGCATATCAAGTGAAAGACCTTTAATTTGTTCTTGCTTAGGACTCACACTTGGCACAGTAATATAGCCATCTTCACCTTTTATAAATACATAAATTTCAGAGAGATCGTTTGGATTTATTTTGATAGTTACTTTTCTTGATTCATTTCGTGCCATTAGCTTTCGCAGGCTAGAAAGCTCATCACTATCATACCTAATGTGTTCATATGTAATACCACCCTTGCGTATGGTGCGCTCAGTGGTAATACCTAGAACGACGTCTAAATCTTCTATTTCTTGAGCATCCAACGTATACACTGGCGTTTTCTCATTCCCTTCTTGCCACAATTCATATGGTATATAGCGGTAACGTGAATCTGGTTCCTTATGATAAACGTCTATAACCCACTTATGAAACTGATGAACATATGTACTAAATCTTACATGAGCATATTTCTTTGGATCATAATCATGTTTTTCGGCTATGTTTGAGAAGGTTTTTCCTGGGATATCACCATTGTACTTATTGTTGATCGTCTTAAATGCACCTTCTACAAAAGGTTTATGCCAAGGACGTTCTATTTTGTTAAATTGGATATTTGTAACTACCTGACGGCAAGCAGAGTCTAACGATTCACACCAAAACTCGCAGGCGTTATCAACCACTAAAGTACCTATCTTTCCATGACACGGCCAATCACCTGTTATATCAGAATACCTACTTACGATAGACTCCTTTGGTATCATTGCTTGCCGTATAGCCTGCATTACAGCGATATAGCCTGGACTTTTAAAACCAGTATGAAATCCAATAATGCACCGGCTATATACATCCATCAGTAATGTTAGATTGGCCCGACCCAAAGGCACGAGTGTTTCATCATCAAGCAAAATTACATCCAATGGAGTGTGATCAATTTCCACTCTTTCTAAAGGTCTTAGAGGTAAGGTGTGGCTATCAACTTTGGCAAACTCAATATCAGCAAGTCGTTTGCCATATCTATCCACCATCAGATCATATTGAGGTAAGCTGTCTATTCGGTTTTTGAATGCTTTGTAAGACAAAGCTTTTAAAGGCGTGGAGATAACCGAATCGTTCTCCAATGTTATGAGGTCTTTGTAATACCTATACACCGCCGCAACAGATAGGCGCTCTTTTGTGCGATAGCGATTCAGAGCCATCTCAAAAAATTTGTCTGTCTCTGTAAGTGTATTTCTATTGCCCTTGCGGTCGTGCCTCGGGACGAGCGAAAGTATGTTTCCGCCTGATTCTACATATAGCTTGTGCCACCTTGCTAACGTTCGCCATGAAGGAACCTTTTCCCCTTCAAAGCTTGGGATATCTTTTAACAAAGAAGTTAAGTTTTTCTCCGTCCATCCTCCAATCAATCGTTTTGAAATCCATTGCAAATATTTAGTTCGAGCAACTGCGGTTTGTTGGATGTTTTTAGGATATGTAGCTAAATCTCGATTAATTGACTTCGGCTCAATGGGCTTAAATAGTGCAGGCTCATTAGTAAACTCATCTTCAAAACCAAAGTCATCTTTATTCATCACGCCATACCAGTGAATCTAAGCTGAGCTTAGAAGAAAGATCTGAGCTAATTTTACCAAGAGTTAACAGCCTACAAATTGAAGAAAAGATATCACCCACGGTTACTTTGATAAGTTGGGTAAGTTCACCAACACGAAGTTTTTTATAACGAGTAAGTAGATTAAGAATAGTAAGTTGTAACTCTGTAAGTGCTTGATACCCTGCATACTGATGTAATAGCTTAAGATTATCCAGCATGGGTTCAATACAAATCTGTGCATCTGTCACTAAGACAAGATCAATTCCGAGATCTTCTCTAGCTGTTTTGCGTTTTTGAGTGAATCGAGCAATAAAGTCTGAGCTTTCCGTTTTATATTTAGGTTTAATTTCAATCAGCTGCTGTTTATTTGATGTATTGGTGAGCAGAAAGTCGGGGGTATACCTGTTGCTTTTCCCTTCAAATTCATACATGAAACCCAGGGGCTGCGCTTCAAAACATTTTATTTTAGGGGAATATTCAAAATGAAAGCATGCATCATACTCGAGTGAGCTTTCGACTAAACACATACAATTGTTCTTTGCGCTGGCAAATTTGTATAAGTTTTTTACTCTGGAATGTTTGAGCTTCCGCCTAATCATTATTAGATCCAACGAGTTGTGCTCATTAATAATTAGACTATGACAGGTTATTATGCAAATTTTGACAGGTTTGAAGGGCTAATATGACAACTTACACTTCAAACAACACCAAGTAGGATTTTGGGTGGCAGTCTTACCAGCCGCATCTCGGCACACACGTCACACGCTGTGGCTGCTCCCTTCCGGGCCTGACCAGGTTCACCTGCTAGTGTTGCGAGAGGACCAATAAGACTACCATTGAGGGCCTTGTTTGGCGCGGGAGGGATTATCTCTACTTTTAGCCTGTTATTCAAGGGGTATTCGAAAAAGAAAGTGCGATTGCATACTTGGTATACAATCGCACTGTATTTAGGGGGGTAATTACTTACTTTTCAAGTTCAGCTTTTATGTTGCGTAAAGCTGCTTTCACTTTTTTCATATTTTCTGGCCCCATGCGCAGCAATTGTTTTTGCGCATCAGGAAGATTTTCCCATTCAGAGTATGCGTATTGATAAGTGACTGAGTTACGAACTAGTGGCATATCACCTTTTGGTTCTGGCGTATCTAGAAGCACATCAATAGCTTCTTCTAAAGTCCCAGTAAATGCATCACCTTCGTAGCCAATTTCTGCATAAGCTTCGTTGATAAGAGGTTTATATTCATCATACATACGAATCACTTGCGCAGCACTTAAGCTTGTAAAGAGTTTCACATAAGGCGTATAGCGCTCATAGCTATTTGGATCAATTGTTAAAATATCACCTTCTATGACTTTGAACGACTCCTTAGGGCGCTCAACAGGAGCATGACTTAATGCTACTTTACCTTTTGCAATGTTATCAACATACACAACACCACGACGAATAAGATCATCAGTCACCATTAAACTCATCACTTGGTCACTTAGTAATTCATCCATGCGAGCAACAACAACTTCATCACTTTCATTTAAGGTTGGTAATGGCTTAACTTCAGGAACTGGCTCAGGAGTGCGCTCTGGAGCTGTATCTACTACAACAGGCTCTGGTTCAGGGTTTGTAACTTCAGGTTCTGACTCTGCTTCTGGTTCTTGATATTCCACAACAGGTACTTCTTCAGTAACAATGTCTTCAACAACTTGAACTGGTTTATCTTCAGGCTTTAATAAAATAAACGCTGCTACACCAGCGATAAGGATAAGAATAACAACCGCAAAAATGAGGTTATTATTTGATGAACCTTTTTGTACTTCAGGTTCTGACGAATGCTCCGACATAGACACTCCCTTAAAAATAAAACAGATAAAAATACGAAAAAACCATTTAGCCTTGAGCTAATCTTTGCTTCTTCTAGCTTAAAGACTTACAGTTGATAAATAAAGTAAAGACGCACAACTATTTAAATGCAACCATGAGCAGTAAGTTAAAAAAAACACAACACTCTAAAATCGCTTTATTACTAACAGGTGGTGGCGCACGAGCGGCTTATCAAGTCGGTGTACTTAAAGCGATAACGCAAAGCATGCCTCGAACAGCACCGCTGCCCTTTACTATTATTAATGGGACATCAGCTGGCGCAATTAATTCCGCAGCATTAGCTTGTTATGCATCTTGTGCTCACTTAGCATGTAAAAAACTTGAATGGGTTTGGAAGAACTTTTCTACTTCTCAAGTATATAAAAGTGACTTTTTAAGTGTGTTTTTGCATATTACTCGCAACATGCTGACAAGCTTTCAATCTGAACATATAAACCACCCACCAGCGAGCTTATTAAACAATAAGCCACTTAGAAAACTACTGCACGAAATACTCGATTTATCGCGTATTGAACGAAACCTACATAAAAACTATTTAGATGCAGTTTCAATTACGGCTTCAAGTTATACCACTGGCGACTCTGTAGCGTTTTTTCAGTCACTGACACAAAATCCTTGGCGCAGAGCAAAGCGTGAAGGCCAAGCAACCCGCATTAATGTTGAGCACTTAATGGCATCAAGTGCCATTCCTATGGTGTTCCCAAGTGTAAATGTTTATAACCACTATTTTGGTGACGGCTCTATTCACCAACTCTCGCCGCTTAGCCCGTCAATACATTTAGGTGCTGAGAAAATCTTTATTATTGGTGTTGATGAGCCAAAAGAGTTGCACCCACCGGGTTATCAACCCCATTACCCAGGTCTTTCTAATATTGCTGGTCACTTACTCGACAGTGTGTTCACAGACACGTTACAGTCTGATTTAGAGCGCTTACAACGTATCAATCGCACTTTGAGCCTATTGCCTGCCCGCGACAAGCACCAGGAACTAAAACAAATCGAAACATGCGTCATCAATCCATCGCAAAACTTCAATGCGATTGCTGCTCAGTTTTATGATGATATGCCCATGGCAATCAAATTACTACTGCGCATGATAGGTGTGAAAAAGCGTTCTCAATCAAGTTTAACCAGCTACTTGCTCTTTGAGAAACGCTATACCCAAAAGCTAATTGAAATTGGCTACCAAGATGGTCTCAATAAACTACCAGAAATTCGCAAATTCTTAGAGTTGGAGTAGCTACTCCATACCATCGAGTAAAAAGCGCTCTACCCGCTCTACTCGCCGAGGTTTACCTTGGAGCACTAAAATATCGCCGGCCAGTAAAATAGTTTGTGGTGAAGGAGCGTCAATTTCGCGGTCTTGTCGGCGCAGTGCTCTAACCGACACGCGGCGCTGCTCAAGCTTTAGCTCGCTAATTTTCTGATTTACCGCATAAGCATGCTCAGGCAACGCAATAACATGCAGATACTCAAGTCTGTCTGAGCTCGCCTCTTCACCATCAAGTTTATCACCAGTGAAAAAACCATGTAGAAACTTATAGCGATTACGCCTTTCTTTACTAACACGGCGAATAATTCGCGTCATCGGCACGCCAGACATATAAAGCACATGTGACACCAACATTAAGCTTGCTTCCAGCGTCTCTGGCACAACTTCAGTAACACCAAGCTCTTTAAGGGTTTCAAGTTCTGTATCATCACGCATCCTTACAAGTATTTTAACATCAGGCGCAATTTGTTTAATGGCATCTACAACTATTTGAGTTTGCTCAAAATCTGTAAAAGTAATGATCACTAGTCTTGCACGCTCTACACCCGCTGATTTTAAAATATCTTTTTGATTTACATGGCCAAATATAACAGGCTCGCCAGCTGCTTTAGCTTCTTGCAGCAAGATAGGGTTACTTTCTACCGCTACATACTCAATAGCTTCAGGTTTTAAAAAACGTGCAACAGTTTGGCCTACGCGAGAAAAGCCACAGATCACCACATGATTTTGATACAAAGGACTGCTGGTCGCAGGCTGTTGCCAGTACTGACCTGTGTGGCTCAAAAGACCCAGTTTTTTAAGAATAAGGGGTGTTTTATCAATGAGGTAAGGCGTTAACGCCATTGAAAGCACGCCAACTGCAATTAAAAATGAAGCTTGCTCTGAGCTTATTAATAAATGCTGCGAAGCAAGCGCTATTAATACAAAACCGAACTCCCCCATTTGCCAAAGCATTATACCTGCCGATACAGCATCTTGCTTACGTTCACCCATCACTTGAGCAGAAATCGCGAGCACTGCAATTTTAAACAGTAACAAGCCAATTAATACGGTGATGATCCAGTACCAGCTATTTAGCACATAAAGCACATCTAACTGCATACCTACAGTAACAAAAAATAGCCCCATTAAAATATCGCGAAAAGGCCTAATATCGGCTTCTAATTGGTGTCGATAATGACTTTCACCCAACATCATACCAGCTAAGAAAGCCCCTAACGCCATTGATAAGCCAAATAAGTAAGTTAGACCTGCGGCAAATAAGGCAACCAGTAAGGTCGTTAGCATAAATAGCTCATCGGTTCTTACTAGCGCTATTTCGCTAAACACTTTAGGTAAAATCCACTTACCTATACCAAACAACAAAATACACACCAAGGCACCTTTGGTGAGAGCAAAAGCAAGTGCGCCAACAATTTCTTCAGAGCCACTTTGAGCTAGTAAAGGATAAACAATGAGCAGAGGAACAACAGCAATATCTTGAAATAGCAACACCCCGATTGCCAGCTGACCGCGGCGCTGATTTAAATCTCCTGATTCTTTAAGCAACTTAACCACCACCGCCGTTGAAGACAGTGCCATCAAACTGGCAATAGTAAAACTATTTAAAAGGCTGTGCTCCAACAATAGTAAAACCAGCATAAACACAATACTGGTTACCACCACCTGCAAGGATCCAAGGCCAAATACAATGTTGCGCATCGCCATTAAACGCGGCAATGAAAACTCAAGCCCTAAACTAAACAATAAGAACACAATGCCTAGCTCAGCAACAAAATGCATTTCATGGCTTTGCGCCATCCAGCCTATACCATGACTACCCGCCAACAAGCCTGTAGCAAGATAAGCAAGAATAGGTGGTAAACCAATTCGTTTGAAGAACCAAACAAATAATACGGCAGCGACGAGCAAGCCAAACACTTGAATCAGCACATTTTGCAAGCAATAAACTCCTTTCTACTTGATGATAAAGCTGTACCCTCCTTTAAATATAGCAACCATCTGTTTTTCAGCCAGTTTAAAAATGTGGCACAAATCTCGCTAAGTATGAGTATCTAAACACTCCGGGGGGAGAATTATCATGGAAAATGTCCATATTTTGACGCAGCGGGTGTCTGCGCGAGGCGAGTTTCTGCCGTTTTCGGCAGAGCATTACCGAATAAATGAAACGAATAATCCACAAGACTTGGTCGCGAGGTTACAAACCACGTTATCAATCGAAGAAATTTTGACTATTTTTGCCGAGCACGCAAAACAATTAATCAATTTATCTGGGTTACAGTTTCAATCTGCGCTCGGAGTGTCACAAAGTGCTGGAAGCGATACCAGTCAAACACCCTACTCTTTTGATTTAGATATCGAAAGTGAACGATTAGGGCAATTAATTTACTTTAGCCAATTTCCTATGGGCAAGGCAATTGAAGCTAAACTAAAAATGCTTCATGCAGTCCTTGTTTATCCGTTACGTAACGCACTTATGTACACCCGCGTATTACGCTTGGCTACTAAAGATGCACTTACTGGCTTAAACAACCGTAGTCAATTTAATGACAGCTTGGCACAAAAATTAGAGCGTTGCCGCCGACAACATCGTCCGTTTAGTTTAATGCTGCTTGATTTAGATAACTTTAAACAAGTTAACGATACCTATGGTCATAAAATTGGCGACGATGTTTTACAAGAATTTGCTGAAGTTTTGCGTTGCAGCGTGCGTGGAACAGACTCAATTTTTCGCTTTGGCGGAGACGAATTCGCGTTATTAATTGATGACCCCGAATTTACAACCAATAAAGTGGTTGCAGAACGCATTATGAAACTAGTAGAAGATTCCAGCTTAATGAAAAAATATAGTGTTTCTTCTAGTATTGGTTATACACTCGCCAATAACCAAGACTGCGAAAATGAAGTATTCGCACGTGCTGATAAAGGCCTTTATAAGGCAAAAGCAGCAGGCAGAAATTGCGCACGAGCTTACTAATCAAGTAAAAGCCTAGCATCCCCCGCTAGGCTTTTTTGTTTATAAATTTATAACCAAGTAGTACTAACCAAAAACCAGCAAAGAAGCCAGTTAATAAGTAAAGCAAGGCAGCCATGTTGGTAAGGGGCGATACCATCACTAAAGCCAATGGCGTAAGCACGCCTAAAATAAAGAAAATACCGCCTTTACCTGACCAATAGCCTAGCAGCAATATTGAACAAACTATGCCGCCAGCTAGCGCATAAAAAAGTGTGTTTAAAGTCAGTTCTGTATAGGCAAAACCAGCAATAACAGCCACTAACACAGATAACACAAAGCCTAGTGGTGCTTTATTAACTAGCGATAAACCTACATGTGGTTGTTCACTCATAGGGTGTCTCCCAGATAATTCCATCTTCAACACTGTGCTGCTCACTAACAAAGTAGCCAACAACTTGCACAAGTTGATCATTATAAAAAATAAGTGGTGTCTGCGCACGAAGCCAAGGGGCAACTTTGGCATCTTTAAACCAATGTTTTAAGGTATTTGAGCCAGGTTTATGCAAAGGCTTTATGCGCGCTTGTGGTTTATTAAATTCAACCCTTACTCGCTCATCTTTTTGAGGTTTCCTAGCACCTTTGCCCGCTTTGACAATTAATTTGCGGCCATCTGTAAGTTCAACGCTCTGCAAAGCAATATCCATTGCCTGTGGTATTGCTTGCTCCGTCACAAAGTACAAATATTGCTGATGACGACGAACATCGCCGCTTTGCAAACAGATTTTCAACTGCGCATCGGCTTTTGCCGTTAAGCCTTGCTCGATAATTTGCTGCAGTTGATTTTCAGAAGGTAACTGATACGTAAACTGATTAAGCCACACACGCACTAGGTTAGCTTGTCTGGGCTTACTAAAATCAGCAATTGCCGCACAACTTAAGCCTTTATTCTTATTTTGACATTTTGCAAGATCGTTTTGGGTATACTCATCAAGTAACGATTGCTGTTGCTGTAACAGTCGAATACTACGCGCTGCACTTTTTTCAAAGCCTTGAAAGCGTTCAGTTAAAGTAGGCATTACCTGATGACGTAAAAAATTACGGTCAAAGCGTTCATCAACATTTGAGTCATCGGTGATGTGGGTAATGGCAAACTCATCGGCAAACTGCTCTATTTGCTCACGAGTAATATCTATCAGTGGCCTAAAGCAAACTCGCCCAGAAGCTAATAATCGCTTTTGTTGCATCGATGCCAAGCCCTGTAAGCCAGAGCCGCGTTTAAGCCGTAATAAGAAAGTTTCAAGTTGGTCATTTAAGTGCTGACCAAGCAGAATTACACTACCAACCAAACAGTGCTCATCGAGAGCTTGGTATCTTGCCTCTCGCGCTTGTGCTTCGAGTGAAGTGCGCGAGCGTTCAATAATTTCAACCTGCAACGCTTTAAATGTCACACCTAGCTCTTCGCATAGCGATTTACAAAATACTTGCCACTCATAAGCATGTTCACTCAAACCATGATTAACATACACGGCTTCAAGTTCAAGTTCAGGATGCTGTTTTCGAGCTAAGCTCATTAGATGTAATAACACGACAGAGTCAACACCACCTGATAAGGCGACACTAAAGTAGCGTTGCTGAGCGTTCAGCAAAGGCTGTAATTGTGCTAAAAAATGGTGATATAAACCTGATGTTTGCATTAATAACCAATGAGTATATAAGCGCCTGAGTTATCGGCATTATAAAACAAAAAAAGCCGCAAAAGCGGCTTTTTTCATTTATTTGCTGTGTTAGCAATAACCAAACGACATTAAACGCTTGTAACGCTGATCAAGCATTTCATCAAGTGAAAGGCCCTGTAACTCAGCAAGATCACGCTTAAGTTGGTTTTTAAGGTTACGAGCCATGGCATCATAATTGCGATGTGCGCCACCTAGCGGCTCATCAATTACGTTGTTGATTAAATCAAGCTCTTTAACACGTGCAGCAGTTACACCCATTGCTTCTGCAGCTAACGGTGCCTTGTCTGCGCTTTTCCATAAGATTGATGCACAACCTTCTGGTGAAATAACTGAGTAAGTGCTGTATTGCAACATGTTAACGCGGTCACCCACACCAATTGCTAATGCACCACCAGAACCACCTTCACCGATCACAGTACAGATGGTTGGTACTTTTAATGCAGCCATTACTTTAAGGTTACGAGCAATAGCTTCACTTTGACCACGCTCTTCTGCACCAACACCTGGGTATGCACCTGGCGTGTCGATGAATGTCATGATTGGCATTTTGAAACGCTCAGCCATTTCCATTAAGCGTAGTGCTTTACGGTAACCTTCTGGCTTTGGCATACCAAAGTTGCGTTTAATTTTTTCTGCAGTATCACGACCTTTTTGTTGGCCAATAACCATCACTGGTTGACCATCAAAACGTGCAACACCGCCTAAAATAGCTGGGTCGTTAGCAAAAGTACGGTCGCCTGCTAGTTCGTCAAATTCCGTGAAAATACGCTCGATGTAATCACGAGTATAAGGACGCAACGGATGACGGGCTAACTGAGAAACCTGCCAAGCACCTAATTCAGAGAAAATTTTCTCTTTCATTTCAGCACTTTTCTCTTTTAATCGACTGACTTCCTCTTCTAATCCAAGGTCTAATTCGCCAGCGCGGCTTACATTTTGTAATTCTTCAATTTTTGCTTCTAATTCTGCAATTGGAAGCTCAAAATCAAGATAATTGAGGCTCATGCTCTAAACTACCTAATTAATTAAATTCTAGTTCTACATCTTGCGCCGCCATAAGCGATAACTTGTGAATTAAGTCATCGCTCGGCGTAACACACCATTCGGTTCCTAAAGTAATCTCAGCCAACGCATCCGGACGTTGATAGAATACTTTAATAGGACAAGTACCAAACTTATAAGGTTCCAGTACTTTTTGTAAATTATCGAAGAAGTTCGCCTCGATCTGCACCATATTTAAGGTCATTTTAATCGCTTTTATACGTTTTTCTCGCGCCTCAGCGATGGTGCATATGTCTCTAGCGGTCATTGTAATGCCACCGGAGAAGTTATCAAAGCTGACCTGTCCTGATATTACCAAGATATTGTTTACTTGCAGCAAATCTTGGTACATTTCAAACTGTTCTGGGAATAAGCGTACATCAATACGGGCACTCTTGTCATCTAAAGTTACAAGACCCCAACGATTTCCCTTTTTGTTTATCAGGGTTCGGGCAGAAATCACTAAGCCTGCAGCTGTGGACTGCACATCGCGATTAGTTGGCTGTAAATCGACTAGTCTTCCCGTTGTATAGTGTTTTAACTCTTTACGATACTGATTAATTGGGTGGCCAGTTAAATACAGGCCTAAGGTTTCTTTCTCACCATCAAGCCACTCATTGTCGGTTAAATCAGTTGCTTTAATGAATGCTTGTTCAACTTCATCTGGCTCTGTCGCAAGTAAACCAAATAAATCTGCCTGCCCTAGTGACTCAGCCTTATGATGCTGATCGGCTGCTCGCATTGCATCTTTTAAACTAGCCAATAAGGTAGCACGACCAGGCTGTGTTTTATCTGGGCCGAGTTGATCGAGTGCTCCGGCATAAATAAGCTTTTCAACAACACGCTTATTTAAACGCTTTAAGTCAACACGGGCACAAAAATCAAATAAGTCTTTAAACGGACCACCTTCGCTACGAGCTTCTAAAATAGCTTCAACAGGCGCCTCACCGACCCCTTTAATCGCACCGATACCGTAGACAATTTCACCTTGTAGATTAACCGTAAACTTGTACTCACCGGCATTTACATCTGGTGGAAGCAAGGTCAGTTTCATGTTTTCACATTCATCTACCAAGGTAACAATTTTATCGGTGTTATCCATATCCGCCGACATTACCGCAGCCATAAACTCTGCTGGGTAGTGGGTTTTCATCCACAGTGTTTGGTACGATACTAAGGCATAAGCAGCTGAGTGAGATTTGTTAAAACCATAACCTGCGAACTTCTCTACCAAGTCGAAGATTTTCATTGCAAGTTCGCCGTCAACTCCGTTATTAACAGCTCCTTCTTCGAAGGTTGAACGTTGCTTTGCCATCTCCTCTGGCTTTTTCTTACCCATAGCACGACGCAACATATCAGCGCCACCTAGCGTATAACCTGCTAGAACCTGCGCAATCTGCATTACTTGTTCTTGGTATAGAATGATACCGTAGGTTGGCTCTAATATTGGCTGCAGACTTTCATGTTGCCATTGAACATCTGGGTAGGATATTTCTTCTCGACCATGCTTACGGTCGATAAAGTTATCTACCATGCCTGATTGCAATGGACCTGGGCGGAATAGTGCTACCAGTGCGATCATATCTTCGAAACAGTCGGGTTTCAGACGGCGAATCAAATCTTTCATACCACGAGATTCTAGCTGGAATACCGCGGTGGTTTCGGCGCGTAGCAGTAACTCAATACTTGGCTTATCATCAAGAGGAATAGCGTTGATATCAACCGGCTCTTTCCCCTCTCGGGCTAAGCGCTCATTAGTCATATCAAGCGCCCACTGCAAGATAGTTAACGTTCTTAGACCTAAGAAGTCGAACTTAACTAAACCTGCCGTCTCAACATCGTTTTTATCAAATTGCGTTACTGGGAATTTACCTTCATCATCACAATAAAGGGCCGCAAAGTCAGTGATAGTAGTTGGAGATATTACAACACCACCAGCGTGTTTACCGGCATTACGTGTACACCCTTCAAGGATGCGACACATATCGATAAGTTCTTTTACCTCTTCATCACCGTCGTAGGCTTCTTGTAAACGTGGCTCAACATCAAAGGCTTTAGCTAAGGTCATACCCGGATCGCCCGGTACTAATTTCGAAATACGATCAACAAAGCCGTAAGGGTGACCTAATACACGGCCTACGTCCCGAATAACCGCTTTTGCGGCCATGGTACCAAAAGTGATGATCTGAGATACCGCGTCACGACCATAAAGCGCCGCTACGTGATCGATTACCTCATCGCGTCGGTCCATACAGAAGTCGACGTCAAAGTCGGGCATTGAGATACGCTCAGGGTTCAAGAAACGTTCGAATAGTAAGTCAAATTCTAACGGATCAAGGTCGGTAATCTTTAGTGCATAAGCAACTAGCGAACCCGCACCAGAACCACGCCCTGGTCCTACCGGAATATTGTTATCTTTACTCCACTGGATGAACTCCATTACGATCAAGAAGTAACCAGGGAACCCCATTTGGTTGATTACCTCGAGCTCTATTTTTAGACGCTCATCATACTCAACACGTTTTTCTTTACGCTCTTGCTCATCGGGGAATAAAAACTGTAAACGCTCTTCAAGACCATCTTCAGAAACCTTTACCAAGAAGTCGTCAATTTTCAGCGATCCAGTTGGATAATCTGGTAAGAAGTAAGTCCCTAGCTGCACGGTCACATTACAGCGCTTGGCAATTTCAACGGTGTTTTCTAACGCTTCTGGAATATCGCTAAATAGCTCAGCCATTTGCTCCGCTGTTTTAAGATATTGCTGCTCAGAAAAGCGTTTTGGTCTACGTTTATCTTCTAATGTGTAACCGTCATGGATTGCAACTCGGATTTCGTGGGCTTCAAAGTTTTCTGGTTTTAAAAACACTACTTCGTTAGTTGCCACCACGGGTAACTGCTCTTTTGCGGCAAGCTCAACAGCTAGGTGTAAATAGTCTTCTTCTAAAGCACGCTCAGTACGAATAAGCTCAATGTAATAATGATCGCTAAAATGCTGCTTATAAAAGCTAACTACCGATTCAATGAGCCCAGGGTTACCTTTTAATAGGGCTTTACCTAAGTCACCATCTTTCGCACCAGATAATAAGATTAGGCCATTTTTGTGCTCCACCAGCCATTCACGGTCAACCACAGGGCGATGAAATAAATGTCCGCGCTGATATGCTTTAGAGATCAATAAAGTAAGGTTTTTATAGCCTTCGTTATCTTTCGCTAAGATGGTAATACGACTAGGTTCGTCTTCAAATTCAGGGCTTCTTAACCAAAAATCAGCGCCGACAATTGGCTTAATACCGGCACCATGGGCAGCACCATAAAAACGCACCAAACCACATAAGTTCATCTGATCGGTAATAGCCAATGCAGGCATTTGCAGCTCTTCTGCTTTAGCTACAATCGGCTTAGTTTTAGCTAGACCATCCACCATTGAGAAATCTGAGTGAACACGTAAGTGAACAAATTGCGGCGCTGGCATTACAGTTGCTCTCCTTTTAACGCCAAAATGCGCTGAACAGGTTTAAAGCTTTTACGATGTTCTGCAATTGCACCGTATTGTTCGAGTGCCGCAAAGTGCGCTTTAGTCGGATAGCCTTTGTGGCCTGCAAAGCCATAATCAGGATAACGCTTATCAAGCTCAATCATTTCATCATCACGGGCAACTTTAGCTAAAATAGAAGCAGCTGAAATCTCTTCGACCAAGCTATCGCCTTTTACTACCGCCTGTGCTGGAACTGTCAGTTGGCTTGGCACACGGTTGCCATCAATAAAAACAAACTCAGGTTTAACACTTAAGCCTTCAACTGCGCGACTCATTGCTAGCATAGTGGCGTGCAATATATTTAATTCGTCAATTTCACTTGGGCTACAGCGACCAATGGCATAACACAGCGCTTTTTCTTTTATTTCTGCAGCCAATAATTGACGTTTTTTGTCTGATAACTTTTTAGAATCGGTTAAACCTGCAATAGGCTTATTTGGGTCGAGTATCACCGCAGCGGTAACAACATCACCGACCAATGGACCACGGCCAACTTCATCTACACCAGCAATATAATTAACATTCGGTCGTTCAATTTGCATTTAGTAACTCCGCGACTGCTGCTGCAGCTTGTTCATTGGCATTTAATCTTATGTCTTTATGGATGGCTAAAAAGCGCGCTTTTAGTTCACTGTTATCCGTATTCAACATAGGTGTTAGCGCAGCTGATAAGTTATCAACATTACACTCTGCTTGTAGGTATTCTGGTACTAGTTCTTCATTGGCTAATAAGTTAGGCAACGAGAAATATTTAATGTTAAAAGTGAATAATGTTTTGAATATCCAATAACTCATAGGCTTAATTTTGTAGCCCACGACCATCGGCTTTTTATACAACATGCCTTCAAGTGTTGCGGTTCCTGAGGCAAGTAAAATGGCATCCGCTGCTTGCATTGCAAGGTTTGACTGACCATCCAATAATTGCAGTTTTAGCTCAGGAGCTGTTTTTTCTAAAATTTCACAAAACTGTGCTTTTCGTTTCTCATTAACTAATGGCACCACAATTTTAAGATCAGGATTTTGTGCTTGTAGTTTAGATGCCGTTTCGATGTAGGTTTCGCTTAAAAGCCCCACTTCAGAACCACGGCTACCCGGTAATAACGCTAGCACTTTATCTGTTTGTGCTAAACCAAGTTTGTTACGAGCCTCGGTTTGGTCATGCTCAAGTGCAATATCATCGGCAAGCGTGTGCCCAACAAAAGTACATGGTACACCGTGTTTATCGTAAAAGGCTTTTTCAAACGGTAATAATGCCAACACTAAATTTGTGGCTGCACTGATTTTATGAATACGTTTTTCACGCCACGCCCACACTGATGGACTAACATATTGTACTGTTTTAATGCCTGCTTCTTTTAGCGGTTTTTCAACACGTAAATTAAAGTCAGGCGCATCAATACCAATAAATACATCCGGTGGATTGTCGATAAAATGTTGCACCAATTGTTTGCGTATTTTAAGTAAGCGAGGTAACCGGCCAAGTACCTCAACTAAACCCATTACCGATAATTCATCCATATCGAATAATGTTTTACAGCCAGCCGCTTGCATACGCGGGCCCGCAATCCCTTCAAATATGGCATCCGGAAAACGGCGTTTAAGTGCTTTTATTAGCCCTTCACCTAAAATATCACCAGATAACTCACCTGCCACCAAGGCAATACGTAACGGCTTTGTATGTTCTTTCATTCGTTGATAATTCGCAACTTTTGGCACTAATAAAAATGAGTTTACCGTGTTTTAGCAGTCGGATAAATGTCACAGAGTTAATAAATACTAGAAATCGAAATTAGCATGCTTACTTGCTCAATGATTGAGCTTCTTAAGCGTTAAGCGCGAATCGCGCAAGTTTATTGCCGCTTGCTAAAAAAATATATGAAAAAGAATAAAATAAGCCATAGCTAACAGGCTTTTTATAACGATTAAATATTTGAAATTTTAGAGTTTTATCTCTAATCTGTAGAAAAGATGAACATAATTAATTCATCTTTATTTCATATTTTCCTATTGACTAAAATGAATACAGGTTTACTATTTGCAAAGTTTCAATAATTACTGAAACTTTATAACCGATAATTTGTCGTGTCTACCGCACCCGCTAACAAGGAGCTTAACAATGATAGATGAAACATTTGTGGATCTATCGCGATTGCAATTTGCAATCACTGCCCTATTTCACTTCCTATTTGTCCCACTTACCTTAGGTATGACGTGGATTTTGGTGATCATGGAATCCGTTTACGTGATGACTGGTCGAGAAATTTATCGTGATATGACTAAGTTCTGGGGTAAGTTATTTGGTATTAACTTTGCGATTGGTGTTGCCACAGGCCTTACCATGGAGTTTGAGTTCGGTACCAATTGGTCTTATTACTCTCACTATGTGGGCGATATTTTTGGTGCACCACTGGCGATTGAAGGCTTAATGGCTTTCTTCTTAGAATCAACTTTTGTGGGTATGTTCTTTTTAGGCTGGGAACGACTGACACGACGCCAGCATCTTGCTGCAACCTTCTTGATGGCATTAGGTACTAACTTATCTGCGCTATGGATTTTAGTAGCAAATGGTTGGATGCAGAACCCGGTAGGTGCTGAATTTAATTACCAAACCATGCGTATGGAAATGACCAGCTTTGCTGAATTGGTATTTAACCCAGTCGCACAAGTTAAGTTTATTCATACCGTATCAGCAGGCTATGTTGCAGCATCTATGTTCGTACTTGGTATTAGTAGCTGGTACATCTTAAAAGGTCGCGACCTTGCTTTTGCAAAACGCTCGTTCTCGGTCGCTTCAGGTTTTGGTTTAGCGTCTATTCTTTGTGTTATTTTACTTGGTGATGAATCTGGCTACGAAGTTGGCGAGGTGCAAAAAGTAAAACTCGCTACCATTGAAGCTGAGTGGCACACCGAAGAAGCCCCTGCTGCATTCACACTGGTAGGTATTCCTGACTCTGAAGAGCAAGTAACCCACGCTGCTGTTAAAATTCCATATGCGCTAGGTATCATTGCAACGCGCTCAATTGATGAGCAAGTAACAGGCATTAAAGACCTCGAAGCACAGCATGAAGAGCGTATTCGTAATGGCATGATTGCATACGAATACCTAGAGAAGCTTCGTGGTGGTGAAGACACCCCTGAAAACATTGCTAAATTCGATACTTTAAAAGCTGATCTTGGCTATGGTTTGTTACTTAAGCGCTACACACCTAACGTGGTAGATGCAACAGAAGAACATATTCAAAAAGCAGTGAAAGACTCAATCCCTCAAGTTGGCCCTATGTTCTGGTCATTTAGAATCATGGTTGGCTGTGGTGTCATTATGCTTGGCGTATTTGTTCTGGCGTTTTATTACAATGCACACCGTATTATTGAGCAAAAGCGTTGGTTACTCTGGGCTGCAGTATGGAGTATTCCACTTCCTTGGATTGCCATTGAGTTTGGCTGGATTGTTGCAGAATACGGTCGCCAACCTTGGGCAATTTCAGAAATTCTACCGACCTTCTTGGCAACCTCGTCGCTGACGGTGAATGACTTATTGATTAGTATTACTGGTTTCTTAGTATTCTATACAGGTCTAGCTGCAGTTGAAGGCTGGTTGATGCTGCGCTTTGTTAAACAAGGTCCAAGCTCGCTTCATACCGGTAAATATCACCATGAACTTGCCAAAGCGGATTCACTTGTAAGCGAAGGAGCTCAGTCATGATTTTTGATTACGAAACACTAAAACTAATTTGGTGGCTGTTAATTGGTGTATTACTGATTGGCTTTGCAGTGACCGATGGTATGGATATGGGCGTGGCAATTTTGCTTCGTCTGGTTGGTAAAACTGATGTTGAACGCCGTACAGTAATTAACACCATTGGTGCTCACTGGGATGGAAACCAAGTATGGTTCATCACCGCAGGTGGTGCCCTCTTTGCTGCTTGGCCTATGGTGTATGCAGCCGCATTCTCTGGCTTTTACTTTGCAATGATGCTGGTGTTATTTGCGCTATTTTTCAGACCGCTTGGTTTTGATTACCGCTCAAAAATAGATTCACCACGCTGGCGTAATAACTGGGATTGGGGCCTGTTTGCAGGTAGCTTTATTCCAGCACTCGTATTTGGGGTTGCCTTTGGTAACCTATTACAAGGTGTGCCTTATCATATCGATGATCTACTACGTGTTAGCTACCAAGGTTCATTCTTTGCGTTATTGAACCCGTTTGCCATCGTCGTTGGTCTCGTTAGTGTACTTATGCTAGTTGGTCATGCGGGTATGTGGTTGCAACTTCGAACTGATGCAGAAGTAGCAAAACGTTCAGCACAATATGGCCAATATGCACTTATGGCGTTTATTGTATTATTTGCCTTAGCAGGTGTGTGGGTATCTCAAATTGACGGTTATAAAATCGTTAGCATGGGCGATACACAAGGCTTTGCAAATCCATTGGCTAAAACAGTAACTCAGGCACCTGGTGCATGGCTTGATAACTATACAAAAATGCCATTAACAATGCTGTTCCCTGCTCTTGCTTTTATCATGGCTGCACTGGCAATTGTGTTATCTAAATTACAAAAACCAGCGATGGCACTTATCGCTTCAAGCTTAATGCTAGCAGGTGTGATATTGACTGCGGGTATGTCAATGTTCCCGTTCGTTATGCCTTCGAGCAATAACCCAAATATTAGTCTAACTATGTGGGATGCAGTTTCGAGCCATATGACATTAAACGTGATGTTTTTCGCTGCCGTTATTTTTGTACCACTTATTCTTATTTACACGACATGGTGTTATGTGAAAATGTGGCGCAAAGTAACCATCAATGAAATTGAAAACAACACCCACGGTAGCTATTAAGGAGATTTAAATATGTGGTATTTTGCCTGGATATTAGGTGTTCTATTAGCCTGTACTCTTGGGGTGATTAACGTAATGTGGTACGAATTTCACCAACATAAAGATTCTATCGCTGATGATGAGCTAGAGCTGTACGCGAGACTCAAAAACAACGATGACAACTAAACCCCGACCAAATCGCGCGCAGCAGCAAACGCTGCGCGCTTTTTTAAAGCAGTATAGTCAGTCCGCTTCAGGACTTCTTAAATTAAGCATTAGTCTGGGTACACTCAATGCCCTATTAATGATTGCCTCTTGTTATCTTCTTGCAAACGCTGTTCATCAAGTCATGTTTGAGCAAGCAGACTTGCAAGCTGTAACCCCCTTGTTATGGCCTCTTGCTGGACTTATCTTACTACGCGCTGTGCTTGTTGCTCTTAGTGAGCGAGTAAGTAACCTTGCCGCATTAAAAATAAAAAACGTGATGCGCAATACATTACTTGAAAAGTTAACCAAACTTGGTCCGGCCTATAGTGAACAAAAAGGACATGGCGCAACGCTTAATACATTACATAATGGTGTTGAAGCGCTGCATCAATACTACGCAAACTACATTCCCAGCGTGGCATACAGCGCACTGATCCCTTTGGCTATATTAGTAGTGATTTTTCCAACCGATTACAAAGCTGGGCTCATTTTTCTTTTAACAGCCCCGCTTATCCCATTTTTTATGATTTTAGTGGGCCATAAAGCTGAGCAGCTCAACCAAGAACGTTGGCAGCAACTTGCTGTACTCGGCAATTACTTTTTCGACCGCCTACAAGGGCTTACTCAATTAAAACTATTTAATGCAACCAAGCGTGAGCTAAATAGTATCAGTCAGATTTCTGATGATTACCGTGGTGCAACCATGGGAGTATTGAAAGTTGCCTTTTTATCTTCTTTCGCACTTGAGTTTTTAGCCACTATTAGTGTTGCACTTGTTGCAGTGATCATTGGCTTTAGACTGTTTTTTGGTACACTCGATTTTGCCACCGGATTTGTAGTGCTATTACTGGCTCCTGAGTTTTACTTACCACTTCGACAAATGGGCACTCATTACCATGCAAAGCTCGAGGGTATTAGCGCCGCTGCTGATATGGTCGACATAATTAATCAGAGCGACGCCGATGAACATTTAGGTTCCTCTAAACTTGAGTTACCGCTAAAAGACATACAACTGAGTGCGCTTAGCTACCACTACCCCGAAACAAATGAAGGGGTGACTGATATAAACTTAACCCTACCTAAAAAAGGCCTAATTGCATTTGTGGGTGAAAGTGGCTCTGGTAAAAGTACCTTATTTGATTGCCTATTGGGTTTTCATCATCAAGCCAGCAGTGCCATTATCATTAACGGACAGCAACTAAGCACTATTGCTTTACATGATTGGCAAGCACAACTTGCGTGGATCCCACAACAAGCCACGTTATTTTATCGAACTGTTGCAGACAATCTGAGATTAGCTAAACCAGATGCAAGTCAAACAGAACTCGACGAGGCCGCAATGAGAGCAGGTGCGCTAGAGTTTATAAACGCCTTACCTGATGGATTTAATACCTTATTAGGTGAGCAAGGAGAAGGCCTCTCTGGGGGGCAAAAGCAGCGCATAGCCCTTGCCCGTGCGTTTTTAAAGAATGCCCCTGTGCTAATGCTTGATGAGCCTACAGCGCACTTAGACAGCCAAACAGAGCGCCTAATCAATCACGCAATTCAAGATTATGCAAAAAACCATCTCGTGTTGGTTATTGCTCACAGGCTTAATACGGTAAAACAGGCGGCTAATATTTACGTAATGCAACAAGGTCAAATTGTTGAATCTGGTCATTATCAGCAACTCATTGAACAAGCAGGCCTCTTTGCTAAACTCGTGAGCCAAGGTGAAGCCCATGCATAACTTTATACGCTTATTAAAGCTATGCAAGCCTCATGCTGGCATGCTGTTACTGGGTGCTTTTTTAGCAAGCTTAACGGTACTTGCTAACGTTGGCTTACTCGCTATTTCGGGCTGGTTTTTAGCAGCCATGGCAGCCGCTGGTATTGCCGGAGTGCAGATGAATTACTTTACTCCAGCTGGGGTGATCCGCTTTTTAGCGATAGTACGCACAGCTTCACGTTACGGTGAGCGGATGATAACTCATAATGCCACCTTTTTATTACTGAGCGAATTTCGCGTAAAAATGTTCAGGACCCTCAGCCAGCTAAACAACGTTGACTTAGCAATGAGTCGTAGTAGCGATTTGTTTAACCGCCTGCAAAACGATGTTGATGCGCTAGATAAGTTTTACCTAAATGTGCTGCTTCCCATTATCGTCGCGATTATCAGCATCCCTATCGTAATGGCATTTATGGCTATGTATAGCGCTGAGGTTGCATTAGTCTGCTTTATTTCACTGATGATTATTGGCGTACTGCTACCAGCAATATTAAGCCGTAAACTTCACCGACAAGCAGATACAGAAACACAAATTTCAGCAGAGTTAAGGTCTGAACTTGCCGATACTCTAAAAGGTGCAAGAGAGCTTGCTGTTTATCAAGCACAAGAAGCGCAATTAACCCATTGTGACTTACTGAGTAAGCAATACAACAGCCAGCTCTATAACCGCCACAAAGCCGTTGCAAACAGCAATGGCTTAAGCACTTTGGTGATACAGCTTACCATGCTAGCCAGTGTATTTATGATAATTCCGCTGGTTGCAATGGGAACCATGAAAAACGTTGAACTGGCGATGCTCGCGTTATTTGTATTAGCAAGTTTTGAAACAGTGCTCACCTTGCCCACTGCATTTATCGAGTTGCCACTCACCCTAAGTGCTGCAAAGCGACTGTTTGCACTTGAAGATAAGCACAGCAGCCATCTAAGTAAACAGCAAAACAGCTTAGCTCACCAATCTGCAATTGGTCTTGAACTGGCTGCGGTGAATTACCAATACGCAGGAGCGAAAAACAAAGCTCTTAATAATATCAATTTTGTGATTACACCAGGGAGTAAGGTTGCGCTAGTGGGTGCCAGTGGCAGTGGCAAAACTACCCTTGTTAACTTACTCACAGGCCTTTGGCCAAAGCAATCAGGCTCATTAAAATTCATTACAGATCAAGGTACCTTTGAACTAGAAAGCATGACGGCTGCAACACGCTTTAAGCAGCTGACAATTGTTGCTCAGCAACATCATATTTTTGATGGTACGCTTCGTGAGAATCTTCGCTATGCAGCGCCAGAGGCGACTGATGAAATGCTTATTGAAGCCTGTGAACAAGCTGAACTTGGCTCTTGGCTAAACAACTTAAAGACCGGCCTTAATACCCGTTTAGGCACCGCGGGAAGAAA
This sequence comes from Pseudoalteromonas sp. Isolate3, assembly GCF_022398505.1. Classification (NCBI taxonomy): domain Bacteria; kingdom Pseudomonadati; phylum Pseudomonadota; class Gammaproteobacteria; order Alteromonadales; family Pseudoalteromonadaceae; genus Pseudoalteromonas; species Pseudoalteromonas sp. Isolate3. The sequence goes on from NZ_JAKEVN010000003.1 coordinate 37,496, forward strand.
ACTTTCACATGGTCAGTCACGTCGAATCGCCATTGCCCAAGCCCTATTAAGGGAAGGTAATTTAATTGTTCTTGATGAACCAACAGAGAGCCTAGATAACCATACCAAGCAGAAATTGCTCACTACGCTTGAAAAAATATGGGCCGATAAAACTATGCTGACCATTACTCACGATCCAGAAATGCTAAGTCGTGTTGATAAGGTTATTTGGTTAGAACAAGGACAAGTAAGAGCGCTTGCAAGTCATGCTGAATTAGTGGCGAATGAAGCTGATTACGTGGAGCTCATCACCCGTTTTTAATCGAGTCGCTCAACTGTGACGTCAATCACACCTTGCTTTACAGAGGCAATTTGTGAGAACGCCTTTTTTGATAAATCGATAATACGACCGCGGATAAATGGGCCGCGGTCATTAATGGTAACAATCACACTTTTATTGTTACTAATATTGGTGACCTTTACTCTGCTGCCAAAGCCAAGCGTCTGATGAGCCGCGCTCAATGCCTGTTGATTAAACACCTCTCCACTTGCTGTAGTTCGGCCATGGTATTTATCAGCGTAATAACTGGCTTTGCCTTTTTCAATCACTCCTTTAGATACCGAAGGCGCACTACTACAACCAGTTATAATTAAGCTTAATAATGCAAAGAGGATGAGTTTGTTCATATTATAGAGTCCTTTTTTTGCCATAAATGTAGCAAGCGCTTATACCAATCCGCTTAATTAAATGGTCTATTTTGAGGCAATAAAACCTCGTTGATAACAAGGCAAAAATTTCGTTATTTAGTTGTTCTAAATCAGAAATTTTTAACGCAGGTAGCGACAGGTTTGATCCCTCAAAATGATTAAGTATTTTTGCGGATTGGTATTTGCAAAACCTGAACTATAAAACAAAAAAGCCACCTTACGGTGGCTTTTAGTCTATCGCTTATAATTAGCGAATAATTCCACGCTCAGAGCTTTTCACAAAGTCTATCATCAGCTGAACAGCTGGGTACTTCGCAGCATCTTCGCTTAGCTCAGCGATTGCTTCTTCAACACCTAAGCTCTTACGGTAAAGTGTTTTATATGCACGACGTGTGGCCATGATTTCATCGCTTTCAAAACCTCGGCGCTTCATGCCTTCAGTATTGATTGCTACAGGGCCTGCTGGCGTGCCAATAGTTGTTACAAATGGCGGTACATCTTTATTAACACCTGAGTACATACCAACAAAGGCATGAGAACCGATTTTACAGAACTGATGAACACCAGAATTACCTGCAAGGATCACCCAATCGCCTACATGAACGTGGCCAGCAACAGAGGCATTGTTAGCAAAAATTACGTTATCGCCCACGACTGCATCATGTGCAACGTGTGTGTAAGCCATGAATAGGTTATTGCTACCAATTTTTGTCACACCTTGATCTTGAATTGTACCTCGGTGAATAGTTGCACACTCACGGATCACGTTGTTGTCACCAATAATCAAGGTTGTTGGCTCATTAGCGTACTTTTTATCTTGGCAAGCTTCACCAACCGAAGCAAATTGGAAAATATGGTTACCAGAACCAATCGTCGATGGGCCTTTTACAACCACATGAGATTCGATGATACAGTTATCACCAATAGTTACATCGTTACCGATATAGCTATAAGGGCCAACTGATACGTTATTTCCAAGTTTTGCACCTGGTTCGATTATTGCCGTAGGATGGATCACTATTAAAACTCTCTTCTCGCACACATGATTTCGGCAGTACACACTACTTTGCCTTCAACTTTTGCTTCTGCTGCAAATTTCCATATATTGCGGCGCTCTTTTACAAACTCTACATGCAAATGCATGGTATCACCAGGTAATACCGGCTGTTTGAATCGCGCATTGTCGATCGCTGCGAATAAATATAGTTCGTTATCACTGCGATTTTCAACTGTCTTAAAACCAAGTAAGCCAGTTGCTTGTGCCATTGCTTCTAAAATCAACACACCTGGAAAGATAGGTTGATTAGGAAAATGACCCGTAAAAATAGGTTCGTTCACTGTTACGTTTTTTATAGCATGTAACGACTCGCCTGGCGTGTAATCAAGTACACGGTCAACAAGTAGCATCGGGTAACGATGCGGAAGTAAACTCAAGATATCTTGGATATCAAGACTATTTAATTCATTTGCCAAAATAGCATCCTTATTTGTCTTCAATATTGAGTGACTTTGTCAGTAACTCAAGTGCTTTAATGCGGTCTTTCATATCGCCAAGGTTACGGATATGGGCAATACTACGTCGCCATTCTTTATTGGTTAAATGTGGCAAGCCTGAAGAATAAATTCCAGGTTCTGTGATTGCCTTAGTCACCATACTCATGCCAGTGATTATAGCACCATCACATACGCTAATGTGACCATTAATTGCAACCATGCCGCCAATCTGACAATTCCTACCGATCACTGTGCTGCCAGCAAATACCGTGCAACCAGCAACCGCTGTACCTGAACCGATCTCGACATTATGCGCTATTTGACATTGATTATCGATAATTACATTGCTGTGGATGATAGTATCGTCTAGTGCGCCACGGTCAATCGTGGTAGACGCACCTACCTCAACCTTATCACCGATTATAACTCGACCAAGTTGCGGTATTTTCACCCATTCACCACGCTCGTTAGCGTAACCAAATCCATCACTGCCCACGACCGTATTCGCTTGGAATAAACAGTCACTGCCAATTTCAACTTCATGGTAAACGCTAACATTTGCCCAAAGCTTTGTGCCTTGACCTATTTTTGCTTGCTCACCGATAAAACAGCCTGGGCCAATCTGCACATTGTCAGCAATAACAGCACCCGCTTCAATTACCACATTGGCTGCGATCGCGACATTATGGCCAATAGAGGCTGAATCGTGAATGACTGCACTTGGGTGAATACCCGACACTGCAGAGCGCGGTGTGGTGTCCATCAATTGAGCGAGCTTTGCGTAACAAACATAAGGGTTTGCAACAACAAGTTTATTACCTGAAAAGTACTCAGCGTCTGCTGGTGACAAAATCACTGCACTTGCTTGAGTATCATCTAATTGCGAGCGATATTTCTTGTTCGCTAAAAATGCAATATGCCCATGTTGGGCATTTGCAAGTGTAGATATTTTTTTAATCTCTGTGGCGCCGTCACCTTGAAGGTCAGCGCCCAGAAGATCCGCTATCTGCGAAAGCGTGTAGTTTTGCATATATGATTTCTATTGCTTACTTACTTTTTCAACAACTTTACTTGATAAGTCATCGACAGTTTTAGGGTTAACATAAATCGTTGTTTCTTTAACTTTAACTTCATCGAATTTGCCAGCTTTCGCTACTTCTTCGATTGCATCCAAGATTAGCTTTTGAACTTTAGCTAGTTCTTGGTTTTGACGCATTTTGATTTCTTGCTCTAAAGGACGACCTTTTTCTGCAAGCTGCTGTTGCATACCTTGAATCTTAGTACGTAATTCATCTTTTTGCTTATCGCTCATTGTTGTCGCTTCACGCTTGAACTTTTCAGCTTCAAAACGAATATCACCTTGAAGCTTTTCAAGCTCTTGACGACGCTCAGAGAATTCAGCTTCTAGCGTTTGCTCTACTTTTGCCATTTGTGGGATTTGCTTGTAGATTTCTTGCATATCAACAATACCTACTTTGTGCGCAAATGCGTTAGTAGATAGACCCATAGATAAGGTGGCAAGTAGTGCAAAAGCTGTTGATTTAATTGATTTATTCACGAAAAAACTCCTTTAGAATGTATTACTAATGTTAAAGCTGATGGTCTTCGTATCGTCATCTTCTTCTTTTTGCAATGGATACGCAAAACTGATCAGCATTGGACCCATTGGAGAGATCCATTGTAGAGAAAGACCGGTTGAAACCCTAAAGCGCATTGGATCTGAATAATCATCCAATTTTGCACGCTGATCTGTTGACAGGTTTTGATAACGGTCAATATTAAACTCTGTATCCCATACGTTAGCTGCATCTACGAAGAAGCTGGTACGTACAGAGCTGGTGTTTTCTTCATCTAAGAAAGGTGTTGGAACAATTAGCTCCATCCCTGCTACCGCTTTGGCGTTACCACCAATTCGGCCTGCTGTGTAAAGTTGATCAAATTCTGATGCACCACCAATGCTACCAGTCGTAGTGCCATCAGGTAATGGTGTACCAGGAATATTTTGCGGAACACGCGATACAGCCCGTGGCAAAATCGTATTTCGATCGAAGCCACGTAATTCCATCTCAGTGATTCTGAAGAACTCTTGGAACGGTAGTGTTTGGTCATAACCATTCGTTGTTCCATAACCATTACCATAGCCAAGTGCTGCACGAGTTGAAAATACCCAACGATGGTCATTACTGATTGGCCAGTAGAAACGCGAGTCGTAGTTTAACTTAAAGTACTGTAAATCAGAGTTCGGGGTTGTTGCTGTTAAGTTAAGTGATTGGCGCGAACCTGCTGTTGGGAATAAACCACGGTTAACAGTAACACGTGACCAACCTGCGCTTAACTCGTACTTGGTAAAATCAAAGCCAGCATCTGGATTTTCAGGATCTAAGAAAGTTTCACGAATAACACGTGTTTGCTCATATTCAGCAATATCAGATAACTCTTCTTGCACCCAACGGACACCAAAGTTAATACGGTTTACAGCATCAATTGGGAAGCCAATATTAGTACCAATACCATAACTCTTTGACTTATAGTCGATTAGGCTGAACTTGCTCGCATCATAGTTGCTGTAGAATATACTACTACCTTGCGATACACCGTCTGGAGTAAAGTAAGGGTCTGTGTAAGAAACGCTGACACGCTCAGAACCACGTGAAGTATTAATGTTAAAACCAATTTGGTTACCAGTACCTAAAAAGTTTGACTCACTCACACCAATGTTAAATTGCAGACCCAAATAAGAACCATAAGCAAGACCAGCATTGAAGCTACCTGCAGATTGTTCTTTAACAGTAAAGTCAACATCAACTTGGTCATCAACACCAGGGACTGGAACAACATTGAAATCAACGCTTTCCATATAAGGTAAGCGCTGGATTTGTAGCTTAGAGCGCTCAAGGCTTTGGTTTGATAGCCACGCACCTTCAAGCTGTGTCATTTCACGACGTACAACTTCATCAGAGGTATTTTGGTTACCACCCACAATAATACGACGAACATAAACACGCTTGCCTGGGTTTACTGATAACGTTAGCTGAACTTCTTTATTTTCGTCATCAATCTCTGGGATTGTTCGTACTTCAGCATTAGCATAACCAAAACGTGCTAAGTAGCTTTTAATAAACTCTTCAGAAGAAGTAACCACAGAGCCATTATAAAGCTCGCCAGTTTTCAGCGGAATAACACTTTTAATTAGTTCTTCACGACCTAGCAAGTCACCAATAAAGTCAAAGCCTTTAACTTTGTATTTAACACCTTCAGTAATATTCGCTGTAACATAAACAGAATCACGCTCAGGGCTTACTGATACTTGTGTTGAATCGATATTAAAGCGTAAGTAACCACGGTCAAGGTAGTAGCTGCGAATTTTTTCTAAATCGCCTTCAATGGTTTGCTTTTGATAACGGTCGCTAGACATGAATTGCCACCACGGCAGATCTTGCTGAGACTCTGCTAACTTAAGCAATTCTTCATCAGAGAATAATTCGTTACCAACTAGGTTAATCTGACGAATTGAAGCTGCATCACCTTCATCAAATTCAAACATTAGTTTTACACGGTTACGCGGTAACTTAATGATGCTTACATCCACTTTTGCATTGTATTTACCAATACTATGGAAAAATTCAACTAAGCCTTTTTCAATGTTATCAAGGACTGTTTTATCAAGCGGCTCACCAGTACGGATATCTTGCTGGTCTAGCGACTCATTTAGCTGCTCATCTTTGATGTCTTTATTGCCATCAAATTCGATCATGCTGATCGTTGGGCGCTCAGTCACTCGGAAGATAACACTGTTGCCATCACGTAACGCTTTAATATTGTCAAAGTGACCTGAACGATAGAGAGCCTTTATGGTTCTTGAAATTGTGTACTCATCAATATTATCGCCCACGTTGATAGGAATATGTGTTAACGCAGCACCGAGTGCAACACGTTGTAAGCCTTCAACTTTTAAATCATCTACAATAAAGGAGTTTTGGCCTAGGGCTGCAAAGCTAGCACCTAATAAACTTGAAACTGCCAAATGTTTTTTTATAGCCATTTTGTTATCTTTATCCTTTACAACTGTATTACCGCTCAACACCTTATAAATTTAACTTTTGCGGTGTTTTACAATCGTGTTCAAATTGGAATTTTTCGCTTATTTGTTATAAACGCGATACATCATTGAACAATGCGAAACATGTTAAAAACAGAAGCAGCAAGGCCCCCACTTTAAAACCAAATTCTTGCGTCTTTTCAGAGACCGGTTTTTTGCGAAAAAGTTCAATTATGTAATACATTAAGTGCCCACCATCTAGCACTGGCAGCGGTAATAAGTTAAATACGCCAAGGTTTACACTGATTAATGCTAAAAAGCTTAAAAATGCAACCAAGCCATAGCTTACGCTAGTTCCCGCACCAACTGCAATGCCCACCGGACCACTTAAATTTTTAACCGATACCTGACCGGTAATTAAATTACCAATCATATCAAAACTAAGAGTAATTAAACGCCATGTTTCGTGTATGCCCAGCACAATACTATCGACAGGGCCATAATGTCTAGTTTCAATATAGTTTTCTGGCCATGGCTCAACCACCGGAGACACACCTAGAAAGCCCTGTGAAACACCAGCATCATTAGTTCTGCTTTGTGGCGTCACTGTTAGCTCTTTTATACTATCTTGCCTTTGTACACTAAATTGTAAGGATTTGTTAGGTGATTGCTGAATTAGTGAAACTAACTTGGTCCAACTGCTGATATTTTCACCATTTACGGCAATGATTTTGTCATCAACTTGTAAGCCAGCAGCCTCAGCCGCCGAACCTTTACTGATCATGGCCACTTGTAAAAGTGCTTTAGGGCGAAATGGTACAATACCAATTGAGGTTAATGGCGGAACATCTTGTTGATCTAATTTCCAGCCATCTAGGTTGAGTGTACGTACATGTTTTTGATAATTCTGGTCACGAAGCGTTACCACAACACTTTGTTCACCTAAACGGCTCATTAGCGAGAATGTTGCATCTTGCCAAGTGTTGATATCGTCTTCACCGATTTTGATAATTTGCTGGTTTGGTTCAATATTGGCAGCAGCTGCACGGCTACCTTGCGAGACCTCGCCAACGACAGGTTTTAACGACTGTACGCCCACCATATACATCACTGCAAGAGCAAAAATAGCAAATAAAAAGTTCGCCATCGGACCTGCAGCAACAATAGCAATACGTGCTTTAACTGATTTGGCATTAAATGATAAATGACGCTGCTCTGGCGGAACTTCGTCAACTCGCTCATCAAGCATTTTGACATAACCACCTAATGGAATCGCCGCAATCACATATTCTGTTTTGTGTTTGTCATACCATTTTATCAATGGCTTACCAAAGCCAATCGAGAAACGTAGTACTTTAACACCTGCTTTACGAGCGACCCAGAAGTGACCATATTCATGTACAGTTACTAAAATACCAAGCGCAAGGATAAATGAACCAAGGTTCCAGAAAAAATCAAACATGCTAGTCGAAGCCTCTTTTTACAAACTCAGTAGCCTTTAGGCGTGCCGCTTGGTCACAAGCTAAAATCTCTTCAAGTGTTTGCACGTTAATGTCTTGTGTAGCATTGAGTGTTTCTGCGTTGATTCGGTAAATATCAGTAAAGCCTATTTGACCATTTAAAAATGCAGCAACAGCTATTTCATTAGCTGCATTTACTGTAGTAGTTGCACCTTGCCCCATTTCACACGCATCAATTGCGAGTTTTAAATTAGGGTATCTCGCATAATCAGGCTTGGTGAAAGTAAAGTCTGCCATTTGTGAAAAATCGAGAGGTTTTACACCTGCATCAACGCGATCAGGAAATGCTAAAGCATGCGCTATAGGAGTGCGCATATCAGGATTACCCATTTGCGCAAGCACAGAGCCATCTTGATATTGCACCATAGAGTGAATAATGCTTTGTGGGTGAATTACCACTTCAATATCACTAGCATGGCAGTTAAACAACCACTTAGCTTCAATAAACTCGAGGCCTTTGTTCATCATGGTTGCTGAATCAACGGAAATCTTTTGTCCCATTGACCAGTTAGGATGAGCCACCGCTTGTGCAACAGTTACTGATGATAACGTAGCTATGTCGCGCTTTAAGAAAGGACCGCCAGAGCCAGTTAATAAAATTTTACTCACGCCATTGTCAGCCAGTAAGCCAGACGCATTTTGTAGTGATGCTGGCATACATTGGAAAATAGCATTATGTTCACTGTCGATAGGCAGCAAAGTTGCACCATGCTGTTTAACTTTATCGATAAACAACTGACCCGACATGACTAGAGATTCTTTATTTGCTAACAGCACTTTTTTGCCAGCTTCAACCGCACTTAAAGTCGGGAGCAGACCTGCAGCACCAACTATAGCTGACATCACAGTATCAACATCTGCATGAGCAGCTAGTTCACTCATAGCCTCAACACCCGCTAGCACTTGTGTGTTACATGAACTGTTAGCGAGTAAGTTCGAAAGTGCTGAAGCGGCTTGTTGGTCAGCCATGACAGCAAATTTAGGTTGATGCGCGATACACAGCTCAGCCATTTGATCGGCATTTTTACCGGCTGCTAATGCAAAAACCGCAAAACGCTCTGGGTTTCTAGAAACAACATCTAAGGTGCTTAAACCGATTGAACCAGTTGCGCCCAATACGACAAGTTGCTCTATTTTGCTCATAAACTCAGTGTCCATGCGTAGCAAAGTACAAAAATAGGCGCAGCTGCGGTAAGGCTATCGATACGGTCTAAAATACCGCCATGACCTGGTAAACATGAGCCACTGTCTTTTAAACCAACTTCTCGTTTGAACATGCTTTCGAGTAAATCACCTACCGCTGAGAATAATGCGATAAATGCAGTCATCACCGCATAGATGGGCCAAACACTCATATCAACATTAGTGAAGTGACAAAATATTAAGACAAAAATAACTGAGGCCACGACCCCACCTAATAAACCTTCTATCGTTTTATTAGGACTTACTTTTGGCATTAACTTGCGTTTACCAAAATTTTTGCCGGTAAAGTAAGCACCAATATCAGCGCTCCATACAATTCCTAGCACAACTAAAATCAGCATTGAACCAAAATGTGTTGACTCGTTGTAACCTGCGCTACGCAGTGTATTTAGTGCAAGCCAAAGCGGTACTAAAGTTAAAAACCCTGCTATGGCGCGCATCACAATACCTTCATTCCATGCTTTTGCCATTGCTGGATAGCGCCAAACTAAGTAAGTTGCCACAATCCACCAAGCAAATGACAGGGTAAATAAATAATTTGCATCACCCACTAATTGACCATTTTGCCAAAGTGATTCTATTGGCCAATGCCAGTTAAGTAATGCCAAAAATGCCGCTGTTGCTGCAACAAATCCAAAACGTTTAACTTTATCGCACAGGCCCATAAATGCAGACCATTCCCATGCACCGAGTAAAACAATACCGGCGGCGATATAACTAAATAGTGTTAATGGGGTATAAAAAACCAAAATAAGTGCAAGTGGTGCCAACACGAGCGAGGTTAAAATTCGTTGTTTTAGCAATGTGTGTACCTTCAACTAGTAATTAGGTCTCGGCGAGTAATTGTTTTATTTGTTCGCCTGTACAACCGAATCGTCGCTCTCTGGCAACGTAACATGCGATAGCGTCAGCAAATGCAGCTTCATTGAAGTCTGGCCAAAGCGTATCAGTAAAGTAAAGCTCAGCATAAGCCGCTTGCCATAAAAGGAAGTTACTGATGCGTAAATCTCCACCGGTGCGGATCATTAAATCAAGTTCACCTTGATCGGCCATACTCATTTGTTCGGCCATGAGCTCTTCAGTAATATCTTCTGCGGCCATTTCACCGGCTGCGACTTTTTTCGCAAGCATTGTTGCGGCGTTAGTGATATCCCAACGTCCGCCATAATTAGCTGCCACGTTTAACCGTAGACCCGTATTATTACGAGTTAATTCATGGGCTGCATCAACTTTCTCGCGCAGACCTTCTGAAAAGCGTGATAAATCACCAATTATGTTTAGCTTTACATTATTTTTATGAAGCTTTTTAACTTCTTTGCCCAGTACGAATAAAAACAGCTCCATAAGCGTATTTACTTCGTCCTCTGGACGTCGCCAATTTTCGCTACTAAATGCGAATAGTGTTAACGACTGTATACCTAAGCGAGTACAAAATTGCACTGATTGACGAACTGCATCAACGCCCTTTTTGTGTCCGTAAACACGCGGGCGATTTTTCGCTTGTGCCCAACGTCCGTTGCCATCCATGATTATAGCGACATGCTTAGGCAAACTTTGCTGGGAAATTTTATCAGCGTTAAGAACCATAAATATCGAGTATTCCATAAAAAAACGCCGTCTAGTATACCCTAGACGGCGTTTCAAAACTAATAAATTTAGTTGCGCCTGTTTACTTACAGAATCAGTGTCTGAAAGATAAACAGCAGCAATTAGATTTCCATTAGCTCAGCTTCTTTTGCAGCTAATTGTGCATCCATCTCTTTGATGAACTTATCTGTAAGCTTTTGGATCTCGTCTTCTGCTTGACGTGCTTCATCTTCAGAAATATCTTTTTCTTTCAATAAGCTCTTAATGTCGCCATTTGCGTCACGACGGATGTTACGTACAGCAACACGGCCGCTTTCAACTTCGCCACGTACGATTTTGATTAGGTCTTTACGACGCTCTTCTGTAAGTGGAGGAAGTGGAACACGGATAACTGTACCTGCAGACATCGGGTTTAAACCTAAATCTGAAGCCATGATCGCTTTTTCTACTGCTTGCGCTAATGACTTGTCGAACACGCTAATTGCAAGTGTACGTGAGTCTTCAATTGTTACGTTAGCAACTTGGTTTAATGGTGTGTCAGCACCGTAGTAAGACACTTGAATACCATCAAGTAATGCTGGGTGCGCACGGCCTGTGCGAATTTTAGATAATTGACTGCCTAGTGCCGCAACACTTTTTTGCATACGTTCTGACGCATCTTTTTTGATATCGTTAATCACGGTTCAATCCTAATCTATTTGCTAGTTTCATCTGAGGCTTGTGAAGAGATAAGCGTTCCTTCATCTTCGCCCATAATAACACGCTTAAGCGCGCCTGATTTATTCATGTTAAATACGCTTAATGGCATTTTGTGGTCACGCGCCAGCGTAAATGCAGCTAAATCCATAACCTTAAGCTCTTTATCAATGATTTCATTGTAGCTTAAGTGGCGATATAGTGTAGCTTCTGGGTTTTTCACTGGATCATCAGAGTAAACACCATCAACTTTAGTCGCTTTGATTACAGTATCTGCTTCAATTTCAATACCACGTAGACACGCTGCTGAGTCAGTCGTGAAGAATGGATTACCTGTACCCGCTGAGAAAATTACAACGCGGCCAGATTTTAATAGGCTAATAGCTTCTGCCCAGTTGTAAGCATCACATACACCGTTAAGTGGAATAGCTGACATTAAACGACAATTTACAAATGCACGATGAAGTGCATCACGCATTGCCAAACCATTCATTACAGTAGCAAGCATACCCATGTGATCGCCTACTACGCGGTTCATGCCCGCTTCTGCTAATGAACCACCACGCAAGAAGTTACCGCCACCGATAACTAAACCTACTTCTACGTCGAGCTCTACAAGTTCTTTAATTTCTTGAGCCATACGGTCAAGTACTTTTGGGTCGATGCCGAAGCCTTCGTCTCCCATTAATGCTTCACCGCTAAGTTTAAGAAGAACACGTCTAAAAATAGGTTTACGATTGATAGTCATAATATTTGGGCCAGCCTTAGTAATGAGATAAAAAATAACCGCGCTATGGTTACACATAAAACGCGGTTATTTTAAAGAATTTTCATCAGTGACGCAAAAGCTAATAACAGATTAATTTCATCTAATTGGCCTACGTCACTAAGTTAGAAAATTACTCGCCTTTTGCAGCAGCGATTTGAGCAGCTACTTCAGCAGCGAAGTCTTCTTCTTTACGCTCGATACCTTCACCAACTTCTAAACGGATGAAGTTAGAAACAGTTGCGCCTTTCTCTTTAAGAATTTCGCCAACTGATTTTTTAGGTTCCATGATGAAAGCTTGACCAGTAAGAGAGATCTCACCAGTGAATTTCTTCATACGACCGATAACCATTTTCTCAGCGATTTCAGCAGGCTTGCCTTCGTTCATCGCGATATCGATTTGAACTGCTTTTTCTTTTTCTACAACGTCAGCTGGAACGTCTTCTGGGTTTACGAACTCAGGCTTAGACGCAGCTACGTGCATAGCAACTTGCTTAAGTGTTTCTTCGTCAGCTTCACCAACTACAACAACACCGATACGGTCGCCGTGGCGGTAAGAAGAAAGTTTGTCACCGTCGATGTACTCAACGCGACGAACATTGATGTTTTCACCGATTTTAGCAACTAGAGCAACACGAGTTTCTTCGAACTGTGCTTTAAGTGCGTCGATGTCTGCTTTAGATTCTGCAGCAGCGTCAAGAACTTGGTTAGCGAAACCAAGGAAGTTAGCGTCTTTAGCAACGAAGTCAGTTTGACAGTTAACTTCAAGAAGTGCAGCGAAACCGTTACCTTCTTTGATTAAGATTGTACCTTCAGCAGCGATGTTACCTGCTTTTTTAGCAGCCTTTGCAGCACCGCTCTTACGCATGTTTTCGATCGCTAACTCGATGTCACCGTTAGTTTCAGTTAACGCTTTTTTACAATCCATCATGCCAGCGCCAGTACGCTCGCGTAATTCTTTAACTAGGGCAGCAGTTACAGCCATTAGAATATCCTCAATTGAATTCTGTTATAGGGAAGCGGTATAGGCCGCTTAACAAGAATAACAAGTCTTCACCTTAATTAGATGAAGACTTGATGACAGCTAATTACTCAGCTTCTACGAAGTCGTCTTTCTCAGCTTGAGCAACGATGTTGTTCTCACGACCTTCAGTGATCGCAGCTGATACAGCGCCTGTGTAAAGTTGGATAGCACGGATCGCATCGTCGTTACCAGGAACGATGTAATCAACACCGTCTGGGTTAGAGTTAGTATCAACGATAGCAACAACTGGAATACCTAGGTTGTTAGCTTCACGGATAGCGATGTGCTCGTGGTCTGCATCGATAACGAAAAGCGCGTCAGGAAGACCGCCCATGTCTTTGATACCACCAAGGCTCTTTTCAAGCTTTTCCATTTCACGAGTAAGCATTAACGCTTCTTTCTTAGTTAACTTCTCGAAAGTGCCGTCTTGGCTTTGCGCTTCAAGATCTTTAAGACGCTTGATTGATTGACGAACTGTTTTCCAGTTAGTCAACATACCACCTAACCAACGGTGGTTCACGTAGAACTGCTCGCTTTGGATCGCTGCTTCTTTAACTGCTTCGCTTGCTGCGCGCTTAGTACCAACGAAAAGTACTTTACCTTTGTTAGAAGCTGCGTTCGATAAGAACTTAAGTGCTTCGTTGAACATTGGTACAGTTTGCTCTAGGTTGATGATATGAACACGGTTACGAGCGCCGAAGATGAAAGGCTTCATCTTAGGATTCCAGTAACGTGCTTGGTGACCAAAGTGAACACCAGCTTGAAGCATATCGCGCATTGAAACGTTTGCCATTTGTATAATCCTCTATAATTTAGGGTTAGGCCTCCACATATCCCATAGCACCAACACCGCAGTTAATTTGTAACTTAAGTGCACCCAAGTGTATGTGACGATACGTGTGTGTGTTAAAATAAAATTGTGTTTGCCTTAAATACAAAAAATCAGTTAAGAATTTATTTGTAAAAAGACGGCGCGCTTTATACCATATTAAAATTGAAAACTCAACGTCTAGTGCAAAATTTGTGCACTAAAAACTGACCTGAAAAACAACTTTGGAGCCTCAATGAGTGCTGTGATCAAGACCCCTGAAGAAATCGAAAAAATGCGTGTTGCCGGGCGCTTAGCCGCCGAGGTACTAGAAATGATAGAACCGCATGTGGTGCCAGGTGTAACCACAGATGAGCTAAATACAATTTGTCATGATTATATTGTCAATGTTCAAGATGCTATTCCAGCACCGCTTAATTATCACGGTTTCCCAAAATCAATTTGCACCTCAGTGAACCATGTAATTTGCCACGGTATTCCAAATGACAAACCGCTTAAAGAAGGCGATAGCGTGAATATCGACGTGACTGTGATCAAAGATGGCTATCACGGTGATACATCTAAGATGTTCCACGTTGGTACACCTAATATTCAAGGTAAACGCCTTGCTGAAATTACCCAAGAAAGCCTATACCTTGCAATTAAAATGGTTAAACCAGGCGTGCGCTTAGGTGATATCGGTGCTGCAATTCAAAAATACGCTGAAGGCTTTAACTACTCAATCGTTCGTGAATACTGTGGTCACGGCATTGGCGCTGAATTCCACGAAGAGCCGCAAGTGATGCACTATGGCAAAGCAGGTACTGGCGAAGTATTAAAAGCAGGCATGTGTTTAACAATCGAGCCTATGGTTAATGCCGGTAAACGCCAATGTAAGCTACTAAAAGATAACTGGACTGTAGTAACAAAAGACCGTTCATTGTCTGCACAGTGGGAACATACACTGTTAGTGACTGAAAATGGTGTTGAAATTTTAACGCTCCGATCAGATGATACTATCGACAGGATCATCGAACACTAGGAGCCAGCCCCTGTGGCATTACCCAATAAAGTAAAAAAGTTGCTCAGCCAAGCTGAGCAACTTAGCGATTATCGCGACTGTTCTAGTTATTTTTATAAATGGCTACAGAACGAATTCTCAAAACAACCCGTTAGCAACTTAATTAATGCCCGTGCTGAGTTTATCGACCGCTTATTAATTAAACTGTTTCACGATTACAACCTTGCTCACGAAAGTGACCTAGCCCTCATTGCTGTGGGAGGTTATGGTCGAGGCGAACTGCACCCCTACTCCGATATCGACTTTATGCTGCTAGTTAGCGAGCAACCAAGTGAAGCTGTGTGTGAAAAAATTGGTCAGTTCGTTACCATGCTATGGGACCTTAATTTAGAGATTGGTCATAGTGTTCGTACGATAGAGCAAGCATTAGAACAAAAACGCGAAGATGTGACATTTGCCACCAGCTTACTCGAAAGCCGATTAATCTTCGGTAATCATATCGAATTCGAAAAACTAAAAAAACACCTGCTTGATACGCCTATTTGGCGCTCAGACGAATTCTTTTTGGCAAAAGTTCAAGAGCAAAGTTTACGCCATAAAAAATGCCATGGTACGGCTTATAACCTTGAACCCAATATCAAAGAAAACCCAGGTGGCCTGCGCGACCTACAGACCATTATTTGGGTTGCTAAAAAGCACTTTAGAGCCGAAACATTACAAGAACTTATAAATCACGGCTATCTTACTCACGAAGAATACCAAGAGCTGTCTGAATGTTTAGAAAACCTTTGGAACATTCGTTTTGCGCTGCACATCGCTGCGGGTCGCTCTGAAAACCGTTTGTTGTTCGATCATCAACCTCATGCCGCAGAAATTCTCGGCTTTGGTAGTGATGGTAAAGCCTCGGTCGAGCGCATGATGAAACGCTTATTTAGGATCATGAGCCGCGTACGTGAGCTTAACCAAATGCTGCTTTCATACTTTGAGCAAAGCATTTTACCGGGTGCAGGTGAGTTACCTGTGATTGAACTTGACCGTAACTTTGAGCGCATTGGCCATCAAATTCGTGTTAAAAATCCATCGGTATTCTTCCGCCGTGATCAGCTATTTGTGTTGTTCGAACACATTGCTGATAACCCAGAGATCACCCATATTTACCCAAGTACCATACGCACAATGCGTCAAGTTCGCCGTCGTTTACTAGGTGATTTACAAGATTACGCCGCTTGTCGTGAGGCATTTTTACGCCTAATAAAGCATCCTAACGGTATGGGTCGTGCATTTACCCTAATGCATAAACACGGCATTATTGCCGCCTACTTACCGCAGTGGCGTAATATCTTCGGGCAAATGCAATTTGATTTATTTCATGCCTACACAGTGGATGAGCACACCCATAAACTGATCAACAATATTTATAAGTATTTTGATAAATCAAAAGTCAGCGAATTTCCGTTATGCAGTGAAATTGTCACTCGTATGGATAAGCCTGAGTTACTTTATTTAGCTGGTATTTTCCATGATATTGCGAAAGGTCGTGGTGGCGATCACTCAGAACTGGGCTCGGTTGATGCAATCGCATTTGCTAAGCTACACCGCTTCCCAGCATCAGATGGCAAGCTAATTTCGTGGTTAGTGGCTAATCACTTACTTATGTCGGTTACAGCGCAACGTAAAGACATAAATGACCCAGATGTGATCAAAGACTTTGCGAGTAAAGTAAAAAATGAGCGCCAGCTTGATTACTTATATTGCTTAACTTTAGCTGATATTCGCGCAACCAATGATAATTTGTGGAACGATTGGAAAAACACCCTACTTCGTGAGCTTTATTTACACACCCAGCGCGCGCTTCGTTTAGGGCTTGAAAACCCGATGGACCAACGTGACCAGATACGTGATAAAAAGCAGCAAGCCAAACAGCGCTTATTGAATCATGGCTGTAACGAAGATCAAATCGACTTAATCTGGAGCCGCTTTAAAGCTAACTACTTTACAGCCTTTAGTGAACAGCAAATTTCATGGCATACAGAGCACTTATTGAGCTGTGATGATTTAAGCCAACCAAGCGTTGCAGTTTCAAACACTGCAATGCATGGCGGTACGCAAGTCTTTGCCTACAGCCCTTACTCAGGCGGTTTATTCTCTCGTTTAGTCAGTGTAATTGGTTCGAAAAAAGCGCAAATTCAACATGCACAAGTTTTGACTACGAAAGACGGCTACGTGCTATTTAGCTTTGTTATTTTAGAGGTCAATGGTGACCCTATTGCGAGTAATCGAGCACAAGGCATTAAACGTGCATTAGATCTTGCTATTAGCGACCCGAAAAAGAAAATTCGCTTTAAGAAGAATCGCTCACAGCGCTTCAAAGACTTTAATATCAAACCAAAAATTGTGCTTAGACCACATGCTCGTAAAGATCGCAGTTTAATTGAAATTCAAGCGGTGGATATTCCGGGTCTGTTGACGAAAATAGCTGAAGTTTTTCAAGCACACTTATTACATATTCATGCCGCACGGATCACCACTGTTGGTGAGCGTGCAGAAGATTTCTTCGTGGTATCAAATAACGAATACCAAGCATTAACAGACGAAGAACAAGCTAAAATTCATCAAGCATTGCGTAAAAAACTCAACGCAGAAACCGAATAAGAGGATCTTATGTCAGATTTAAAAACCATGATCGAAAACGCCTGGGACAACCGCGATAGCATCAGCCCGAGTACGGTATCAAGTGAAGTAAAACAAGCTATTATCGATGCGCTTGAATTACTTGATAGCGGCGCTGCTCGTGTTGCTGAAAAAATCAGCGGTGAGTGGGTTGTACACCAATGGTTGAAAAAAGCAGTGCTACTGTCTTTCCGTATTCGTGACAACCAACCAATGAACGATGGTGTTAATCAGTTTTACGACAAAGTACCACTTAAATTTAGCGACTATACACCAGAACAATTTCAACAAGGCGGTATGCGTGTTGTGCCTAATGCTGTTGCACGTAAAGGCAGTTTTGTAGGTAAAAACGTGGTGCTTATGCCGTCTTATGTCAATATTGGTGCCTACGTTGATGAAGGCACCATGGTTGATACATGGGCAACGGTTGGCTCATGTGCTCAAATTGGTAAAAATGTTCACTTATCGGGCGGTGTAGGTATTGGTGGCGTACTTGAGCCACTTCAAGCAAACCCAACTATCATCGAAGACAACTGCTTTATTGGCGCGCGTTCTGAGATTGTTGAAGGCGTTGTAGTTGAAGAAGGCGCGGTTATCTCAATGGGTGTTTACATCAGCCAAAGCACACGTATCTATGACCGTGAAACTGGCGAAATCCATTACGGCCGAGTACCAGCCGGTGCGGTTGTTGTTCCAGGTTCTTTGCCATCAAAAGATGGTTCACACAGCCTATACGCTGCCATCATAGTGAAAAAAGTTGATCAACAAACTCGTGAAAAAGTAGGTATTAATGCCCTACTTCGCTCGATTGATGAATAACAAGACTGAGCTTTAAGTTTTAGAGATAAGAAGCGCGATACTAACTAGTTTCGCGCTTTTTTATTATCTGTAATGCAGTGATTTTTAGCTAGTTTATTGAGATACGCTCAAAAATATGTTTTAGTATAAAAAACAAACAAAATAATAGTGAAAATGTTTAAATCTTTTCGGAGTTTTACCCACACAGAGTTATTTTATTACACAGGATTATTCTATCTTGTGGCAATCTTGCTGTTTGTATCACGTAGCTACCTATACGAGTTGTTTGTAACAGATACAAATTCACATCGCGTTGAGGTCAAAAAACTTGAAGTTGCTTTAACATCACACGTTCACAAAGAATATGTTTTTGATGCATTACAAACAACCCTAGATAGCCTTGCAACCCCAGATCGAGTTGCTGTTAAAATCCAGTGTTATACAACTTTCTGCGATGTTAGTTTCACTAATCCCTTTATCACCATTAACGACCACAATCACTACAGTGCAGAAGTAAAACGTGTGTTTGAGCAAAACGTTACCAACCTGCTTCGAGAAGATACTGCCGACTAGTTTCAGCCTTTTTAGTTAAAGCTTAGGGCTTAAAACTTAAAGCTCCCCTTGTTAAATTGTTACATCTTATTTCAAATACACATTTTATCGCGTAATTAAGGCCATTCAGCGTTACTTCTGACATACATTTCCTTTACCTCACTGGCACTTTTTTTACATCCCACTACAATGCACACAAACTGATTTTGGAACACACACAATGAATCTGACACGTAGTTCGCTGAAAAACCCTGCGAGTGTTATTGTCATCTTGGTGTTGATTATGTTGTTTGGCATGTTGAGCATTTTTAAGCTGCCAATTCAGCTCACACCAGATATTGAGCAACCGCAGATCACTATTTTTTCTGGCTGGCGCCAAGCTGCGCCTGAAGAGATTGAATCGGTGATCATTGAGCCGCTCGAGAACGCAGTAAAAAACACCCCGGGTGCGCTAGAGGTTAATACTTACATTAACCGTGGTAATGGCTCTATCACGTTGACTTTTGCTGTTGGGCAAAACATGCAGCAGGCAATGCTTGATGTGTTAACTAGCCTTAACCAAGCGCCCCCCCTGCCATTAGATGCATTTGATCCTGTGGTATTTGCTGGCGGTAATAATGGTGAAGCCGCAGCAACGTTACTGGTCACACCGAAAGACTTTAATAGCGACAGCCTTGATTTAGACATGGCGCAGTTCCAAAAACAAATCGATGAATTTGTTGAGCCCCGTTTGGCACGTATACCTGGAGTTGCCCGTGTTGATTTAGCCAGTGAACGACCAAAAGAATTACGTATTACCTTTGACCCTCACAAAGCCGCCGCACTGGGCGTCAGCCTTGACCAAATCAGTAATGTATTAGCCAGCTCACGCGATACTTCCGGTGGCCTAGCTAATGTTGGCCGTCGTCAATATACGGTACGCTTTACGGGGCAATATGATTTATCGAGCATGGCACAAATGCGCGTTGGCTATTCAGGCGACAGACCCATTTACCTTGGCGATATCGCAAGTGTAGAGCGTACTTTCTCTGACCGTTTAGGGATGAGTGGTCGAAATGGTAAACCCGCATATTACATTCGTATTTCGCGCGCTAACGAAGCCAATACCGTTGCCCTGCTCGACGACATTAACCTTGCTATTAAAGAGCTCAACGAAGGGCCGCTGGCTGAAAATGGCTTATCGATTGAATTAAGTTTTGATGCCTCTGTGCATATTCGTAATGCCTTGTCGTTGGTTAAAAGTAACTTAGGCCTAGGCGTTTTGCTGTCGTGTTTAATCTTGTGGCTGTTCTTTAGGGGCTTAAAGGCCACGTTTGTGATTGCAGCGACAATTCCTGTCTCTTTGTTAGTCGCATTTTTAACGTTAAACATTTTTGACCGCAGCTTAAATGTTATTTCACTGGCGGGCCTTGCCTTTGCCGTTGGCTTAGTACTTGATGCCGCCATCATAGTGCAAGAAAACATCGCAAGGCTCAGAAGCGAAGGCTTTGATAGTAAAAAAGCCGCGCTAAAAGGCGCAGCTCAAGTAACAGGCGCTTTATTTGCTTCAACCACCACAAGCGTTGCTATTTTCTTGCCTATTTTATTTATGGCAGGTATTGAAGGGCAGTTATTCTCTGACTTAGCGCTCACTTTATCCATTGCTGTAATTGCCTCTATGATTTGCGCAATTACACTTATTCCGTTGGCTAACCACTTTTGGCCAGACAAAGAGCTCAAAGCAGATCCTTATCGTGAATATTGGCACAAGCTAACTAACTTCATCATGGCGCTTACCAATACCCGCGTGAAACAAATAGTATGGATTGTTTCGTTATTAGGTGGCTCACTCGTCGCGACCATGACCATGCTCCCGAAAACTGATTTTATGCCGCGTGCACCAACCGATGGCTTTTTCTTTAACTTAAATACCCCGCCTGGCGGCAATGTGCAGTTTATGGAAGAAGAGCTACTGATGCGTATCAAAAAGCGCTTAATGCCTTATTACACAGGCGAAAAAGAGCCGGGTATTAAAGACTTTAACTTTTATGCGTTTGGTTCTAATGCTGGCGGCTTTATTTATTCTGCCGATCCACAACGCGTTGAAGAATTAATGAAAGTAGCCCGAGAAGAAATCTTCATTGATTTACCCGACACCCAAGTATTCTTCTTTAGAGGGTCGATGATCCAAGTGGCCAATGGCGGTGATGGTCGTAATATCAATATCGATTTAACTGGCCCCAATATGGATGAGCTCATTGCAGGTGCTAATGTGGCGCTACAAGCTGTCACCGAAGCTATGCCGAACGCCACAGCCAGGCCACAACCACGACTCGATATGGCTGAACCTGAACTTAGACTCACACCAAATGACCGTCGTATAACTCAAGCTGGGCTAACTCGTCGTGATGTATCTCAAGCAGTGCAAGCCTACACAGGTGGGTTATTTGTTAATGAATACTTTGATGGCAACGAACGCATGAATGTAATTTTGCGCGGTATTCCATGGCAAACACCTGAGGAGCTTAAAGCACTTCCTATTGTGACCCCGCGTTCAGGTATTCAAACCTTAGGCGAGCTTGCCAATATTGAACGCACCGTGGGACCAACCCAACTTAGACGTGTTAATGGCCGCCGTACCGTGAGTATTGTTGTCACACCACCAGCAGATATGAGTTTGCAGCAAGCACAAACCATTCTTTCTGAGCAAGTTATGCCAAAAGTACGTGCAAGTTTGCCCGACAGCTCCGGCGCGATTTTGGCAGGTAATGCACAAAAGATGAATTCAGCCATGCAAGAGATGACAATCAACTTTACCTTGGCTCTGTTTATTTTATTCTTGCTAATGACCGCATTGTTTAAGTCAGCCAAAGATAGCGCGTTAGTTTTACTGGTCATGCCATTGGCAATTGCAGGCGGTGTACTGGCTCTATTTGTGCTTAACTTATTTACCTTCCAATCGCTCGACTTACTGACCATGATTGGCTTTATTATCTTGCTCGGTCTGGTGGTAAATAATGCCATTTTGTTGGTTGACCAAACCCGTGTCGCGATGGCTGCAGGACTCAGCCGAGAAGACGCTGTTCGCCAAGCTGTGCTACTGCGCGCACGACCCGTTTACTTAAGTACCTTAACCAGCTTATTTGGCATGCTGCCACTGATGCTAATGCCGGGGGTAGGATCAGAAATTTACCGTGGCCTTGCCACTGTGATTGTCGGTGGCATGGCCATTAGTGCCCTATTCACCTTGATATTAATGCCAAGTTTATTGCAACTTGGCAGACAACTGCCGCCCGTTAATAACAAACAGCAACCAGAAAAAACGCCTTTAAGCTTGGTATCGAATCAATGAGTATTAAAACAATGAACACACCTTTTCGTAAATTAACCGCTCGCTTTTGTGCGCTAATAAGCCTTATCGCATTTAATGCCTTTGCAGTCGTACCGGTTACTGTAGAAACCGTCACACAAGCTCCACTGACAAGCGAAATTGAAGTCAGTGGCACTTTGTATGGCAAAGATGATGTAACCCTAACAGCAGGCGTTAGCGGCCGTTTATTATATGTTGTTGAGCCAGGTACTCTGGTTAAAAGTGGCGACACCCTCGTACGTATGGATACCTTACCGCTTGAACTTGAAAAAGCACGTCAGCAAGAAATGCTCAATCGCGCCAAAATAAACTTACGCTTATATCAACAAGAGCTCGCTCGTTTACAAAAACTCGCCAAAGCCAGCAGTGCAGCAGCAAGCCAAGTTGATGATATGCAAAATAAGCATGACCTTGCGTTATCTGATATCGCACTGGCTAAGGTTGAATTAAAAGTGATAGACGATCAGCTTTCCCGTGCAACCGTTCGCGCCCCATTTGATGGCGTGATCAGCGAGCGTTTTAAACGCGCTGGCCGCGAAATAAATCGTGCTGATGAACTGGTCACCCTTCTCGATATTAATAACTTAGAAGTGCGTTTGTACGTGCCTGTTAAATACTTAAAGTTTTTACACAAAGGCATAGAGTTACCAATTCAAGCCGGCGACTTATCAGCCCCTGATATGACAACAGCTACCGTAACAGCGGTGATCCCATCAACCGATCCGCGTTCACAAACTGTAGAAGTACGCGCCCTACTACCAAGAGACGCCGAGCAAACATGGGCGATTGGCCAACTGGTTGATGTAGCCGTGCCACTAAAAAGCAAAGGGGATGTACTACTGGTGAATCGCGATGCGCTTATCTTACGCAAAAAAGGCACCCATATCGTCAAAATCGACAACGACAACAAAGCCCTGCAAGTTCCCGTAAAAGTAGGTAATGGTAAAGATAAACTTGTTGAAGTCACCCCGACTTCTAACATCGCTTTAAATACGGGCGATAAAGTTGCAGTGCGCGGCGCCGAGCAACTACAAACCGGGCAAGAAGTCGAAGTTCAGGTAAAGCAATAGCAAGTAAGCTATGTAAGAAATAGACAGCCAGCTTTAGAGGATATTTTCAGAGCTGGCAGTTTCGACAATATAAATCCCAATACTGTTTTCTTTGAAAAAAATACAGCTCATAACGCCAAACACCTTCCCGCTTTATTGCAAACAGCCATACCCTTTTAATGAAATTTCTTGAGTATTCGCGCCGCTTTGGTTTTTATGTTGAATGATCAAACGTGAATCTTGGCTAGTAAAGGTAAAGGTTCCGAGCCAAGGAAGCTGAGCAATTGGTTGCATGTGGTAAAAATCATTGGCATCAAAGCATATAAATGAGAACTCATGATGTACCGGGGCAAATACGCCATAATCAGCGGTAAATACAGCAATGTTATCTTGCAGCATAAAGTGTTTCGCTTGCGTGCCCGCTACTAAATACCAAAAGCATATTGCAGTCATTATCACAACTTGTAAGCCGCCGAGTAAAAATACTGAAAATTTAAGCATACGGGTCGATTTACTGGCTTCCATATAAAGGCGCTTTGCTTTGAGTAATGACCAAAGCCCGATGGCAACCATAGTGAGCTTTACAATCATCAGCGCTACGCCTACTTGATACATCAGCTTAGGGCTATGCCATTGCATGCCAAATGTTTGCGGGATAAACAAGCTATCAATTAAGGGCAGTAAAATGAGTAGGAATGGCAGAATAAGCGCTTTGTTTTTCATTATTTACTTTTCTAGTGTTCTCGCAAAGATAAGAGCCTAATGTTAATTCTTGGGCTCTAAAAAAGCAAAAAGGCGCAACCTGAGGTTACGCCTTTTATCGTTCTGGGCAGAACTTAAAATTTACAGTGCAGCGAATACATCGTCTGTTTTAGCAGCACAGATAAAATCATTTTTGTGTAATCCTTTGATAGAGTGGCTCCACCAAGTAACGGTTACTTTGCCCCACTCGGTTAACAGACCTGGGTGGTGACCTTCTTCTTCAGCCATATCGCCCACTTTATTAGTGAACTCAAGTGCTTGCTTGAAGTTTTTAAACTTGTAAACACGCTCTAATTGCATAATGCCGTCGCGCACTTCAGGAACCCAATCTGGAATCATTTTGATCAATTCTGCTAATTCAGCATCAGATACTTTAGGCGCATCCGCACGACACGCTTCACACTTTTGTGTGCTTAATGAAGACATTATAAATCCTTAACTTGCTAATTTTTCTTTAGGAGGAAACTTTGGCTCATGAAGCCCTAATTCTTTTGCTTTACTCACCAGCGACATAATATCCATTTGTGAAATATCAAATAAGTCATTGATTGAGTTTATGGTGTAGTACACAGGCTGCATAATATCAATACGATAAGGTGTACGTAATACATCAAGCACGTTCATCGCATTGATTTCTGGCTTATCTGAGTACACATATTGTGTTTCACCTGGACTTGATAAAATACCACCACCATAAATACGAAGGCCTTGTTCTGTTTGCATTAAACCAAACTCAACGGTAAACCAGTAAAGGCGTGCTAAATAAACACGATCTTTCTTTTCAGCGGCATAACCTAACTGACCATATTTGTGTGTAAATTCAGCAAATGCTGGGTTGGTAAGCATAGCACAGTGACCAAAAATCTCGTGGAAGATATCTGGCTCTTGTAAGTAGTCAAACTCTTCACGGCTGCGAATAAAAGTCGCTACTGGAAACTGCTTGTTTGCTAATAATCGAAAGAACTCATCAAAATCAATCAGTGCCGGAACAGGCGCAACTTGCCAGCCCGTTGTTTCGAGTAACACTTCGTTGAGTTCACTAAGTTGTGGAATACGATCTGTTGGTAAATTAATTTTCTTAAGACCTGCTAAATATTCATCACAGGCTTTACCTTCAATGCAAGCGAGTTGGCGAGCAACTAGCTCAGACCATATTTTATTTTCTTCTTCGCTCCAATGGATAACCCCATTTTCATCAGGTTGCTTGGAGGTGTAATTACTTGCTTTAGCCATAATAACCTTCTTCGTTAAATCTTGATCAGCATTGATCAGAATCTCATTAACTTGTTAAGTCGATACTATGTAAAAGTAAGCGAAATTTTAATAGTTAAGGCTGTTTCCGAGGTTTGCAGAAACAGCCTTAACGTAAACATTAAATTACAGAAAAAGATCTAAAAGTTTACACACCCCATATTTAAAGGAATTAAAGAAGGTATTGGCGTAAACTTACAATTACAACCTATCCAATGAATGTAAATGCAGTTTTAAGATCGTTAATAATATCGTTAACATCTTCTAGACCAACAGATAATCGAATTAGGCCATCACTGATCCCAGCAGCCGCTCTTTCTTCAGGTGTATAAGGCGAATGTGTCATCGATGCCGGGTGTTGAATAAGGGTTTCAGCATCCCCTAAACTAACCGCAAGCGTGCAAAGCTGGGTGTTATTTATAAATGTTTCGCCATCTTCGAGGCTGCCCTTAATTTCAAAGGCTATAACACCACCAGCAGCTTTCATCTGTGAGCCAATAAATTTGTGACCCGGGTGTGATTTAAG
Organism: Pseudoalteromonas sp. Isolate3; assembly: GCF_022398505.1. NCBI lineage: Bacteria > Pseudomonadati > Pseudomonadota > Gammaproteobacteria > Alteromonadales > Pseudoalteromonadaceae > Pseudoalteromonas > Pseudoalteromonas sp. Isolate3. The sequence continues at coordinate 63,298 of NZ_JAKEVN010000003.1, forward strand.
ACCCGGGTAATAAACTTGGCTTACTAGCGGGTGTTGCTCTAAATATTCAGCCACAACTTGAGCACTCGCGCAGTGGCGCTCCATGCGCACAGCTAGGGTTTTTAAACCACGATTAATTAACCATGCATCATGCGGGCTAATCGTTGCACCAATATCTTTTAGCACCGTCATTTTTATCAAATTGATATGCTCTTCTGTACCGCAAACTAGCCCTGCCACCACATCACCGTGGCCATTTAGGTATTTAGTTGCGCTATGTACCACAATATCAATGCCAAACGAGGTCGGTTGCTGTAGCAATGGAGTTAGGAATGTATTGTCGATAACGCTTATCAGTTGATGCTGCTTGGCAACATCGGCAATTAAACTTAGATCAAGCACCGCCATGGTCGGATTAATTGGTGTTTCTGCAAAAATCATTTTTGAGTTTGCTTTTACCGCCCCGCGAAGTTCAGCTTCGTTGGTCATATCAACAAAAGTGACTTCAATACCAAAGCGCGGCAGCATGTGAGCAAAAAATGCAAAGGTACAGCCGTATAACGCGCTTGATGCCACTAAGTGGTCACCTTGTTGTAAAAAGCTAAGTACAGACGCAGACACTGCTCCCATACCTGTAGCCGTTGCAGCAGCCGCTTCACAGTTTTCTAACTGAGCCACTTTCTGTTCTAGCTCTTGGGTTGTCGGATTACCTAAACGGGTATAAATAAAGCCCTGCTCTTCACCAGCAAATCGGGCTGCACCTTGGGCGGCATTAGCAAAAGAGAAGGTAGAGGTTTGGTAAAGTGGCGCACTCAGTGCGCCATGTGGGTCATTTGGTTTTTCTGGACCATGAATACATTGTGTATGTAAGTGATGCTTAGTCATTGTGTGTTCTCGTTTTTATTATCAGTACTTCATACTCATAAATAAAACGTAGATACCCAAGATGCACAAGCATGCCGGATGCTCAGATGGCTAAATATCACTCAGCAGTTTTTATTAACTGTACACAAAAGTTGTCATTTTGTATTTTCGGTTTCTTTATCGCTCGTGCGTGAGGCAATTTTACGGGCAATACTATTGGCAGTTTCTTTTAGCAAGCTACGCTTATGCTCTAAGCGAGGTAACGGGCGGCTAAGCTCCATTGCTTTATAACCTATACGCGCGGTAAAAATACCTGCACTTAGCCCTTGTGCTGCACGCCCCGACAATTTTCCCAATAATTCAGCGCTCAGTGCCGTTGCCGCTAAATCTGAAACCAATTCTGCACTACCAACAAACAGCACTTGTTTCACTAATAAACGATACAACTTAATACGGCTTGCGTAACCAAAACCAATACCGTAGATCCGGCCAATTTGTTCAATTAACTTAGTGCCTCGCCATAAAACTGCCATCATATCGACTAAAGCCAGCGGGCTTAGCGCAACCAATAAACCGGACTCAGTAGCAAAACGGTTAATCAGTTTTTTCGCTTGTTGATCTTGGCTCACCAATAAACTATCAGCGTATAATGTCATGATTTCTTTATCTGTATGATGACTTGCTATTTGCTGCTTAAACTCTTCAAACCCAGTCAGTTCCTGATGTTTATTAAGCTTTTCAAGCCATGGTAGTGCTTCACCTACTTGCTCACTGTTAAGTAAGCGGTCAGCCTCGGTTCGATGCAATTGGTTGCGCTTTAAACTTCTCAACATGCGGTACTCGCGCCAAATAACCCGGGCAATCAGTAGCACACCACTGAGAACAGCTGTTAAATAGACGGAACCTAAAATAATCGATTGTTGGAACGTCACAAATAATGACATTGCAAACTCAAGTAACACTAAAGCTAAAAAGCTAACAACAAACCCCCCTTTTAAGGTTTGCCACTTTGACTTTTTATACACAGGCTCAAGTTCGATGCTATCTTGCAGTTCGTCCTCTGTGTCGATAAATTCTGCGTTTTCTATGACTTTTGCAACGGTTAACTCCTTTGTAGGAGCCTCATTGCTTGCTGAGCTTGAAATACGACGACCAGCCTGAAAATTCATCTCCTTAGGTTGCTCACTCATGTTAGTTTATCTCCTATCAGGTACTGCATGACATGATCTAAACGAATATGCTTTAACCGTTTATCAGGGCATGGCAGTGGCGAAAACGATAAGAACTCAAAGCCCTGTTTTGGCCACTCTTGTTTGTTGAGAAGGCGTGACGGTGGCTGCGGCGGTAAATATGTTAGCCATTCTTGCTCGCCTAAAGGCTTGCCATAAATACAAGCTAACTGCTGGCCTTTTTCAGCCACTTGGCGCGGCTCTGTTGCGCAGATAGATGACATTGCCATGGTTTCGATTTGCACACCTTCGAACTTTAAGTGATTCGTTTGGTCATGCACGATTGAATCAAGCAACAGTGCTAAATCTTTGTGATACTGAGCACTAATATGATCTGACTTATTGGCCGCAAACAGTAGCTTGTCGATGTTTGGTTTAAACAAACGTTTAAAGAAGCTTGCTTCACCATAATTAAAGTGCGCCAGTAATTGGTTAATAACACGGCTTTGCTCATGCAGCGTTTCGCTACCTTCATTCAAGGCACTGAGCACATCCACCAGCACAATTTGTCGGTCAAAATGACGAAAATGCTGCTCGTAAAAAGGTTTTACAACCTCTTTTACATAGGCTTTATAGCGCTTTTTAAGATGCGCTAAATTTGACCCCTCGGTTATATCGTCAGGCACACTCGCAACCGGGAAGAACTGCAGTAACGGTGCTCCTTTTAGCTCACCGGGCATTAGCATGCGCCCAGGTTGTAGCATAGCAAGTTTGGTATCTTGTTTAAGGCTGACCAATAACTGCTGGTAAAGCGCAGCGACATCAGCAAGCTTGCTCTCATCAACACTGGCTGATAAATCAAGTTCAGCGAGGGCTGCTAAAAATGGCTTAGCCTTTTCGTTACGCGCTGTTTGCTGCAACAGTGAATATTGTAATTCACACCAATCAGCAAAGGATTGCTCTAGCATTGGCAAATCAAGTAACCACTCACCTGGATAATCAATAATATCTAAATAAAGTGTTGATTGCGGAGCAAAGTGACCACGCAGCCCCGAGTTACTTTGGTATTTAATTGCCAAACGTAAAGTATTTATACGCTCAGTGGATGCAGGCCATGCAGGCTCACCTTCAGCAGGTAATAACGCTGACAATGCATTGGTATATTCAAATGTAGGAATTGTCAGTGCTTGCTGCGGCACTATTTTTGTAGCGATATGGCGTTTTTCACGCATCACATCAAAAAAAGGTAAGTTTTTATCGTCAGCTTGGCTGGTTAAGTGTTTAACCAAGGCGGTAATAAACGCGGTTTTACCGCTGCCACTTAACCCTGTGACGGCTAACTTCACGTGTTGATCTAAACTACGATGAAGGGCTTTTTCCGCTTTATTTTTTAACGAATTAAAGGTGTTTTTTGCAAATGATTGGCTCATAAAGTGTCTAGCACCTTATTTGCGCTTGGTATCAGGATGCAAACAAGGTGCGTATATGTCCTTTAAAGTTTGTTGATTTCACGGCTAACCGTAAATTCTGTTGATGTGACATAGCGTTCCATCTCTTGTAAACGGCCATCAACTCGAGCAAGACGATCTTTTAAGTCTTGCAATGCACGGCGAGGTGGTTCCCCTTTTTGCCATACTTTAAACTTTACTTCAAGCGGGTCTTGATGGATGCTGTCTGTGCTTTTCTCTGTTTTTTCTACTGGTTTTTTATCTAAAATAAACCAAGCAGCAATGTAAGCAACAACAATAAATGGACCACCTGATAATAGCACTGCTGTCACGACTAAAATACGTACCAGCCAAAGCTCCATGTTAAAGTAATCGCTGATACCTGCGCACACGCCAGCTATTTTACCGCGCTCTGCATCTCTAAATAATTCGCGTTTGGTACTCATACTTTACGTCTCCACTGCGGAGCCTCTTGATCTAGTAAGGCTTCTAATGTTTCAACACGTTCTGCCATTTTATCTGCTTTTTGTGCAAGCTCTAACAGCTGGCGATGTTCGTGTTCACTTAAACCTTGGCTCACTTGCTTTTTACTACGGTAATGTAAAATTAGCCAAAGTGGGGCAACAACCACCATAAAAACAATAATGGGTGCCATCAAAACTTCTGCGTCGAACATGGTACTCTCCTGTCAATCCGTTATGTGTTTAAGCATTGGGGGACACGCCCCCATTTATTATTTTTTATCTGCTAGTTTTTTCTTAAGCTCAGCTAGCTCATCATCAATCTTTTCGTCTTGCTGAAGACCAGCAATTTCGTCAGCTAATGATTTTTTACCAAGATCATAAGACTCTATTTGTGATTCTAGACCATCGATCTTAGTTTCGTAACGTTCGAAGCGGTTTAAAGCGTCTTCAACTTTAGAACTGTCGAGTGCTTTTTTAACTTCAAGACGCGATTCAGCAGAACGCTGACGTAAGATGATTGCTTTTTGACGCGCTTTTGCATCAGCTAGCTTCTCTTGTAACGTGCTGACTTCTTGCTGTAGTTTCTCGATATGAGATTCTACATGTTCAAGCTCAGTTTCAACTGCAGCTACTGCGTCTGCTGACTTTTGCTTTTCAATCAGTGCTGCGCGTGCTAAATCATCACGGTCTTTACTTAGTGCTAATTCAGCTTTTTCTTGCCAGTCTGCAACTTGAACTTTCAAAGTTTCAACGCGACGTACTAGCTCTTTTTTCTCAGCAAGTGTTTTTGCTGATGTAGAGCGAACTTCTACTAATGTATCTTCCATCTCTTGGATGATCAGGCGAACCATTTTTTCTGGATCTTCTGCTTTATCTAAGATGGCATTGATATTAGAATTAACGATGTCTGCAAAACGTGAAAAAATTCCCATAACATTTACCTCTTTGGTGTTTTAACTTAATCAGTTGGTATATCTAGTATCAATATGCTTGCCAACTTTTATAAAGCTAGAATAACCCAATATATTCAAACAGTTAAACTAAATTTATAAATTTCTTTAGTTCTCGAAGATAATGAAATACACTAGATCTTAGTAAAAATGACTAAGAGTTAGGGAATATGAGCCAATTTCGCCAACAGGATAATTTACTCGGCCAATCTGACAGTTTCTTAAGTGTACTTGATCAAGTGTCACAACTAGCAAGTTTGGAAAAGCCTGTACTGATTATTGGTGAGCGCGGTACGGGTAAAGAGCTCATTGCTGCGCGTTTGCACTTTTTATCTAAGCGTTGGGAACAAAACTATATAAAGCTTAACTGCGCAGCGCTTAATGAAAATCTACTTGAAAGTGAATTATTTGGCCATGAAAGTGGCGCGTTCACTGGTGCTAGCAAACGCCATGAAGGCCGCTTTGAGCGTGCTAACGGCGGTACTCTATTCCTTGACGAATTAGCCAATACCTCAGCCATGGTGCAAGAAAAGCTACTACGCGTTATTGAATACGGCGAATTTGAACGTGTCGGTGGTAAGCAAACCGTTAAAGTCGATACCCGCCTCGTTTGTGCAACCAATGAAGATTTACCGACGCTTGCTGAGCAAGGCGAATTTAGAAGCGACTTACTCGACCGTCTCGCCTTTGATGTTATTACCCTGCCCCCGCTGCGTGAACGCCAAGAAGATATCATGTTACTAGCAGAACAATTTGCAATTAACATGGCTCGCGATCTTGAGTGGGAGCTATTTAGTGGCTTTACGCGTAGCGCCATCGAAACCCTTCAGTCTTATGAATGGCCTGGTAATATCCGTGAATTAAAAAATGTGGTTGAACGTAGTTTATATCGCCATGGTAACGAACATATTCCCGTTCACCAGATTGTTTTAGACCCGTTTGCGAGTAAGTATAGACCTAAACAGCGCGTTAAAGCGGCAGTGAGCAGTGTCCCAGTTGCAAGTATAGAAGCTGCGCCTATTACAACAACACAAAATCAAGAAGCGGTGACACTGAGTAAGCCTGAAATTCAATTTCCTTGTAATTTAAAGCAACTGTCTAATGACTTTGAAATTGATGTTATTAAAAAAGCGCTTGAACATAGTCAATTTAACCAAAAGAAAACTGCAGAACACTTAGAATTAACGTATCATCAATTACGTGGCTATTTGAAAAAATACAATTTATTAGATCAGCAGCAATAGTTAGAGGCTAATCAGGTGTTTAAACCGTTACTTGCTTTGTCTTTGGTGTGCTTAGTAGGCTGCCTAGATAGCGAAGAAAAAACCACAGAACAAAAAAACCAGGGCTTGGTCTATTGCGCTGAAGCAAACCCTGTGTCGTTTAATCCTCAAGTGACGACGACTGGTTCAACTATCGATATTATCGCTAACCAGCTTTATGACCGACTACTGAGTATTGATCCGGTGTCTGCTGAATTTCAGGCAGAATTAGCAACCGATTGGAAAATTAGCCCAGACGGCAAAGCAATCACCTTTACCCTACGTAAAGGAGTTAAATTTCATACCACTAAATACTTCACCCCAAGTCGTGATTTTAACGCAGATGATGTAATTTTTACCTTTAGCCGCTTATTCGACGTCTACAACCCCTATCACTTTGTTGGCGAAGCCAGTTACCCATATTTTCAAAGTGTTGGTATTGACCAGCTCATTCGTCGCATTGTTCGTGTTTCTGATTACCAAGTACGGTTTGAGCTTTATAATGCTGAAAGCAGCTTTTTAGCAAACCTTGCAACAGACTTTGCTGTGGTGTTATCTGAAGAATACGCCATGCAACTTAAAGCGCGAAATCAAGAAAACTTATTTGACCAATACCCTGTGGGTACTGGCCCTTATGTATATAAAGAGTATCGTCGCGATCGTTTAATTCGCTATTACCGTAACCCTGACTACTGGAAACACCCTGTAGTACTTGAGCAACTGGTGTATGACATTACGCCAAACGGGACAACCCGGGTTGCCAAGATGCTCACTAAAGAGTGTGATGTTACTGCGCACCCAAGCAGTGCGCAGCTTAGTATTTTATCGCAACGTGAAGACATTAAAGTTCAAAAAGAACAAAACTTAAACATTGGTTATTGGGCCTTTAACACTGAGCGCCCGCCTTTTGATGATGTACGTGTACGCCAAGCACTCGCAAGCGCCATTGATATCGATAAAATCATGCAAGCGGTATATTACGGTAACGGTATTAAGGCTCAGTCTTTACTTCCTCCAGCTTCTTGGGCTTTTGAAGCACAAAAGGCTATGCCTGAATTTAACCCTGCCCTTGCCAAAACATTGCTCGCTGAAGCTGGCTACAAAAATGGCTTTGATATGAACATTTGGGCCATGCCCGTAAGTCGTATTTATAACCCTAATGCCCGAAAAATGGCTGAGCTGATGCAAAGCGATTTACGCAAAATTGGTGTGAACGTTAATATCGTCGAATACGAGTGGAATACCTTTTTACAACGGGTTGGCGAGCATCGCCACGATAGCGTATTGTTAGGTTGGGCTGCCGATACGCCGGATCCTGATAACTTTATGAGTCCATTATTAAGCTGTACAGCTACCTTTAGTGGTAAAAATCCGTCTAATTGGTGTAACCCTGAATTTGATTTGTTACTCACACAAGCTCTCGACACAACCGATCTTGAAAAACGTAAAGAATATTATAATCAGGCACAGCGGATTATAGTACAAGAGCTCCCTATCTTACCTATTGCCCATGGCATGCGCTTTCAGGCAGCAAGTAGTGATGTAAAAGGCATCAGTTTGAGCCCTTTCGGTGGTATTTCATTAGCTAACGCGAGGAAAGAATAATGATCCTAGATTATATTCTTCGCCGCCTGGCGCTCTTAATGTTTATGATGTTAACTTTGAGCATCTTTACATTCTCATTAAGCTTTTTGTTTCCTGGTGATGCGCTTACTAACTTAAGCGGTATTACCAATAGTACCTTCTCGCAAACCAGTGCACTTGAAGAAAGATTTCATTTTACCGAAAACTACATAGTGCAATATTTTGCCTTTTTAGAGCGCATTATTCAGGGTGATTGGGGGGTCTCTTTTGCATCTGGCGAGAGTGTATTTCAGCATATTAAAGACTTGTTTCCTGCAACGCTCGAATTAAGCCTTTATGCATTGTTTGTCTCAGTTGCTGTTGGCGTACCAGGGGGTATCTTAGCTTCAGCTTACTACAAACGTTGGCCAGACAAATTTATTAACTCAGGCACACTTATCGGCTACTCAATGCCGGTTTTTTGGCTAGCTCTTTTGTTAATTATGGTTTTTTCACTGCAACTAGGCTGGTTTCCTATGTCGGGTCGTATGGGCCTACTGTACGAGATTGAGCCTGTTACTGGCTTTATTTTAATTGATATCATGCTAGGTAACTTTCCATATGATGGTATGGCGTTTTTAGATGCTTTACACCATTTAACCCTGCCAACTATAGTGCTTGCTATGTATCCAACCACTGTTCTAGTGCGCTTTACCCGAGACTCAATGTTGAAAGTACTCGATCAAAGCTATATTAAAACGGCGCGGGCAAAGGGTTTAAACCGTGCACAGCTGATTATTCATCACGCACTACGTAATGCGCTGCTACCGGTTATTAAACAAATCGGTTTACAGTTTAGTACCTTGATCACCCTTGCGATGATCACCGAGGTTATTTTCTCGTGGCCAGGCATTGGTCGTTGGCTTATCGATAGTATTTATCAACGCGACTACCCAGCTATTCAAGGCGGCTTACTCGCTGTATCTATGTTTGTCATTTTAGCTACAATTATTGCTGAGCTCACTTACACCTTATTCGACCCACTATCGCGGAACCAAGCTCATGGCAAAGTTTAATTTATTCTCTGAAGAGTCGAATAAATCGCCACTAGCGCGATTTTGGAAAAAGTTTAAGACTAATCACCCAGCCCTTGTTGGCTTATGGTTGTTTATCGCTTTAGTATTACTGGCAGTATCTGCACCACTGCTTGCACCCTATGGTGTAAATCAACAACACAGCGATGCTTTATTGTTACCGCCATCTTGGCATGACGCTGGTGATGTGCGCTTTTTATTAGGCACCGACGATTTAGGTCGTGATGTGTTATCGCGTTTAATGAATGGTGCAACTTATACTTTTGGTTTGTCGGTCGTGGCAGCTTTAATAACCACCGTGATTGGGGTATTAGTGGGTACTTTTGCTGGTATTAGCCACGGTATTCGCTCAAGCTTTTTAAATCACTTACTCGATATTACGTTATCTATTCCATCGCTGTTACTGGCAATTATTATTATCGCGATTCTTGGCCCGGGCTTAATGAATACAGTATGGGCGATTATTTTAGCTTTATTGCCACAGTTTATTCACTCGGTACGTAACTTAATTGTTGAAGAGCTTAACAAGGATTACATCACAGCATTCAAACTTGATGGCGCATCCAACTGGCATATTCTCGCCCGTGGTATCTTTCCAAATATTTACGAGCATATTGTGGTTATTTTTACCATGGCGCTTTCTACCGCTATTTTGGATATCTCGGCACTTGGCTTTTTAAAACTTGGCGCCCAGCCCCCAACCACAGAATGGGGCGCTATTTTGGCTGAAAATCTCGGTTTAATTTACCTTGCCCCTTGGACTGTTGGCTTACCGGGCGTATTATTATTTTTAGCAGTACTGTCTACCAATTTAGTAGGTGACGGTTTACGCCAAGTGCTTAAAGAACGTAAGGCCGACTAATATGCAATTACTCGATATTCGCAATCTCACGATAGAGTTGCGCACCTCAGAAACCGTAATTCGTGCGGTTGATAGGGTCAGCATGACCTTAAAAGAAGGTGAAGTGCATGCTTTGGTTGGCGAGTCTGGCTCTGGTAAAAGCTTAATTGCAAAAGCCATTGTTGGGGTTTTGAACAAACGCTGGCATATCACCGCAGATCGCATGCACTGGCGTGGTGTTGATTTGATGCGCTTATCTAACGAGCAGCGCCGTAAACTGGTGGGTCAAGACATTGCTATGATCTACCAAGACCCAAGCCGCTGCCTAGACCCTACTGCAAAAATATTTGATCAAATTGCCGAAACCCTACCCGCTGAGGCCATCAGCGGCTTTTTCTTAAAGCGTAATAAACAGCGTAAAGATAGAGTAAAAGCGTTAATTCATAAAGTGGGTATTAAAGATCATAAAAAAGTGCTCGACAGCTACCCCCATGAACTCTCTGAAGGTATATGTCAAAAAGTGATGATTGCGATGGCAATTGCCCGTACTCCTAAGCTATTAATTGCCGATGAGCCAACAACTGCACTTGAAAGTACCACTCGCGCACAAGTATTTAGGCTATTAAAAAGCTTGAATCAGCTAAAGAATATGTCAATTTTAATGATCTCTCACGAGCTTGAAGAAATCATCGACTGGTCTCATGGCATGCATGTACTTTATTGCGGACAAATGGTTGAAGCAGGTCCAACTAATCGCATCTTTAGTCAGCCATACCATCCATATACTCAAGCACTTTTGAAAAGTTTGCCTGACTATGAGCAAGGTCTAGCACACAAAGAACCGTTTTATGCATTAAAAGGCACCATTCCAACCTTACAGCATTTACCAATAGGTTGCCGATTAGGCCCACGATGCCCGCAAGCGCAAAAAGAATGTGTGGTTACACCTAAGTTAACCAAGCATCATAGCCATAGTTATGCCTGTCATTTCCCATTGATTAAGGCGATGAAATAATGCAACCACTGCTCAAAGTTCAAGCGTTATCAAAGAGTTTCAACCTACGTGCTGGCTTATTTTCACGTAAGCGCTTCTCTGTTTTAAAAGATATTTCGTTTTGTTTAGGTCAAGGCGAAACCATTGCGATTATCGGGGAAACAGGCTCAGGTAAAAGTACCTTAGCTAAATTGCTCTCAGGAGCCGATAACGCCGATAAAGGACAAATTCTACTCGATGGTAATATCATCGAAAATGATGGCTTACGTGATAATGACTGTCGCCACATCCGTATGATATTCCAAGATTCTGAGGCGTCGTTGAATCCGGGTTTAACCATTGGTGACATGCTTAACGACTGCTTACAGTACAACACTGACTTAAACAAAGAAGAGCGTGAAGATAAAATAAAGCAAACCCTCGCAAAAGTTGGATTGCTATTAGATCATCAATACTATTACCCGCATATGTTTAGTAGTGGCCAATTGCAACGTATAGCGCTTGCAAGAGCTTTAATTTTAGATCCTAAAGTGGTAGTGCTCGATGAAGCATTATCGTCTCTAGACCCATCTGTGCGCGCACAAACGGTAAACTTATTACTGCGTCTACAAAAAGATACCGGGCTTAGCTATGTGCTAATTACTCATCATCTAAGTCTGGTGCGCCACATAAGCGACCAACTCGTAGTACTTGATCACGGTGAGATTGTTGAATACGGCCAAACCGAAGCGATTTTTCAAAACCCGCAATCAAGCGTAACGCAGAAATTGTTGAATTGCTGACAGTGAGCTGTCAGTTTGATTCGGCGTTAAAAACGCCTCCTACGCGAGCATGTTGATATCTCTATTAACTCTACTCTTTTACCTTACAGCTTTTACACTTCTTCTCTGTCACCATGACTTGGTGGTGTAGATGTAACGATAAAATGCAGTGGTTCAGTACCTTGATTACTTAGCTGATGAACTTGTCCAGCACTTACATGCAAACCTTGTTGCGCAGTGAGTTTGTGTATTTGGCCATCAAGTTCAATGGTGGCACAGCCACTAAGTACGAAGAAAAATTGTTCGGCATGCTTATGATAGTGTTTTACTTCAGCCTCACCTACTGGGACATGCTCTTGAATAACACTCAGCGCATTAGACTTTACCAAATGCCAACCGTCGCAATTGTTACCCCATGTATAATGATCTGCGCTTTTTTTGTCTATGATACTCAAAACTTTTTATACATCCCTTGGCTTTGTGGTGCGACAAACTTGTAGCCAAGCTTTTCATAAAAGCCTGGTTTGTCAGCCACCATAGTGACATAACTACCTTCAAAGGCGGCAGATTCAATGTAACGGTCAATATGTTCCATAATGACACGTCCTAACCCTTGGCCTTGATATTCTGGTGCGACTGCAATATCAACCACTTCAAAATTACAGCCACCATCACCAATTACACGGCCCATGCCAATCAACTCATCGTTTTTACGAATACAAATAGCATAAAGAGAGTTTGGCAATCCCGCCTTTGCAGCCGCTAATGAACGTGCTGATAAGCCAGCTTTAAGGCGCATATCACAGTATTCTTCAGCGCTTGGTAGCTGCTCTATTTGACTGTACTCCATAAATGCTCCTTTTGATACCAATTCACGAGTTAAAATTACCTACAAAGGTAACAAAAAAGGCGCCAGTAGGCGCCTTTTATTTAACTCATTTTGCTAACTATTCAGCAGCTTGAGTCGCTTGTGGTACTTGCACTTCAGCTTGTGCTTTTAGTGCTGCAATAAATACCATGTAGTTTTTATTCACTTGAGCCATCGTGATGTTTTGCTTTTGTTGCTCGTTAATTTCAACGTCAGCCGCTGGATTAACTGCTTTTAGCGCAACAATTGCCGCATCGCCATTGTTTAGGTCAACAACTTCAACCTCTGGTGCACCTTGTGGGTGAGCCATTTTGAAAGCTTGTTGAACAATCGCTGGTGACACAGTGTAAGCTTGACGACCCAGTGCAGCTTCTTGGCGTACTGTTAAGCCTTCAGCTTGTGCAACCTCGTTTAAGCTCTTACCTGCTTCAATATCAGCGTAAAGTGTGCGCGCTTTTTCTTTAGCAAGCTCAGATGCTTTTTGTGCAACCAAAGTCGATTTAATTTGCTCAGATACATCTGCTAGAGCTTTCGTTGTCGCTGCTTTGTGATCATTTACACGAACAACAACAGCATGCTCATCACCTACTTCAATTACTTCTGAGTTCATGCGATCTTCTAGCACCTCAGGTGAGAAAATAGCAGCCACAACTTGTGGGTTGTTAAGCGGCTCAGGTAACGCATTACGAGTTACTAGTTCTGTTTTCTGTACTTCAACGCCTGCAGCTTCTGCTGCATCAATTAAGGTATCTGAAATCTCGAACGCTAGCTCACCCATTTGAGTTTGCTTTTCATAGAACGCATTAATTTTCTTAGTACGCTCAAGTTCAGCACGAAGCTCATCTTTAACGTCAGCATATGGTTTAACTTGCTGCGTTTGAATATCAGTAAGCTTGATAATGTGATAACCAAACTCAGATTCTACAACGTCAGAAATATCACCTTTGTTTTCAAGTGCATAGGTTGCATCTTCAAACGCAGGGTCCATCATGTCACGTTCAATCCAATCAAGGTCACCGCCCATTTCAGCACTAACTACGTCATCAGAAGATGTCTCAGCTAGCTCAGCAAAGTCAGCGCCGTTTTGTAGCTGCGCTAGTAGCTCTTCAGCTTTCGCTTTTGCTGCATCATCGTCTTCACTGTTATCAATTAAGATATGTGATACACGACGTTTTTCAGGCTCAACATATTGTGCGCTGTTTTGGTCGTAGTAAGCTTTGATGTCTTCTTCTGAAACACTTGAATCAAGTGTTAAGGTGGCAGCATTTAAATCGATGTAGCTTACAGATACTTGCTCTGGCGCTAAGAATTGCGGTTGATTTAATTCATAGTAATCAGCAATTTCTTGCTCTGTTACTGCAATGCCTTCTTGTAATGATTCTTTTGTCACAACAAGATAGTCGATGCTACGTGTTTGCTGTTGTAGAGCTACGCTATTGTTTAATTCGTTTTCTAAGATGAAATCAGTACCAGCAACCGCACCAACTAATTGGCTACGTGTCATGTCTTCGCGTAAATATTCACGAAAAGCATCTGGTTGGAAATTCATTTGACGAATGACTTGTAAGTAGCGGTCGTTGCTGAACTGGCCGCCTACTTGGAAGTAAGGCATTTCTAAAATTGCTTTACGAACACTTTCGTCACTTACACGAAGACCTAATTCTGCCGCTAGTTGAGTTTGCAATTCTTGTTGTACTAAACGGTCGATTACACCTTGGCGAATTTGTGCCATGTAATTTGGGTCAGCTGCGATCTGTGCGAAGTATTCACCAAATTGTTGTTCTAAACGGTTACGTTCGTTTTGATATGCACGGCTGAATTCGGTTTGGCTAATTTTAACTCCATTTACTTCTGCAACGGGTTGCTCTGTGGTTTGTCCTAAATAACCACCGATCCCAGCTAAAGCAAAAGATAAAATCACCGCGCCTAAAATAATTTTGGCTGCAGGTCCCTGCGAACCTTCTCTGATTTTCTCAAGCATTTATCTATCTCTATTCTGATCAGGTACAAATTAACCCTGCTCATGTAAAAAAAGCGTATCTTACCAGATACGCTTTTTCACTTGAAGTAACTGGTGATAAGTTACCTAAATTCAATTTAAGTGCGATTAGGTATCTCTCACCAACTAATCTTTAATGATTAGTTTACTGCGTCTTTCAGCGCTTTACCTGCTTTGAAAGAAGGAATGTTTGCTGCAGCAATCTGGATAGTCTCACCAGTTTGCGGGTTGCGACCTGAACGCGCTGCACGCTCACGTACAGAGAAAGTACCAAAGCCAACTAGCGCTACAGAATCGCCATCTTTTAGAGCGCCTGAAACAGCCTCGATGAATGAATCTAGTGCACGACCTGCAGCCGCTTTAGAAATGTCAGCGTCAGCTGCGATTTGATCGATTAATTGAGATTTATTCACAATATCATCCTCTTTCATTGTTATTATCAAGAGCGATTGTTTTTATTAAAAAATAACATCACTGTTTTGAAAATTGATGAGCAAATTAAGTTTATGCTCAGTTTATTATATTTTTCTCAACCCTAGGCCACATAAGGCCTAGGCTTGAAAACTAGTGCTTAACTTATCATACCCTTTGTATTTGAAAAGCCCCTAAATGCACTTTTTTGCGGTTTTTTACTGGTTTTTTTCTATTTCGACAGAAAAACTCTCAACTGGATGCTTCAACGCCAGATTTAAAACGTCATCAATCCATGTAACTGGGTGAATTTCAAGGCCCTCTAATACGTTATCAGGGATCTCTTTTAAGTCACGTTCGTTAATTTTTGGAATAATAACGGTTTTAATACCACCGCGATGTGCTGCCAGAAGTTTTTCTTTTAAGCCACCAATTGGTAACACTTCACCACGTAAAGTGATTTCACCAGTCATAGCCACATCTGAGCGAACCGGGTTACCAGTTAGGCTAGATACCAAACCGGTTACCATGGCAATACCAGCACTTGGGCCATCTTTTGGTGTTGCACCTTCTGGCACGTGAACATGAATGTCACGTTTTTCATAAAAATCGCTATTAATGCGTAGCTTTTCAGCACGATTACGAACTACCGTCATCGCTGCCTGAATTGACTCTTGCATTACATCACCAAGCGAACCGGTGTAAGTTAGCTTGCCTTTACCTGGAACCGCAGCTGATTCGATAGTAAGTAAATCACCACCTACTTCAGTCCACGCAAGGCCCGTTACTTGACCAATACGGTCGCCGTCTTCTGCTTTACCATAGTCAAAACGCTGTACACCTAAGAACTCTTCAAGGTTGCTATCGTTGATAAGTACTTTTTTAGTGTCTTTATCAAGCAGGATGTTTTTAACTGCTTTACGGCATAGTTTTGACACTTCACGTTCTAAGTTACGAACGCCCGCTTCACGTGTGTAGTAGCGGATAATGCCAATGATTGCACTGTCGGCAATCTCAACTTCATGCTCTTTTAAGCCATTGCGCTTAACTTGTTTTGGAATTAAGTGCTGTTTTGCAATGTTTAGCTTCTCGTCTTCGGTATAACCAGATAAACGAATAACTTCCATACGGTCTAATAATGGACCCGGAATATTAAAGCTATTTGAAGTTGCCACGAACATCACATCAGATAGATCGTAATCAACTTCTAAGTAGTGATCGGCAAAATGGCTGTTTTGCTCTGGGTCAAGTACTTCAAGTAATGCTGATGCTGGGTCGCCACGCATATCTGATGACATCTTATCGATTTCATCTAATAAGAATAATGGATTCTTCACACCGACTTTAGTCATATTCTGGATTAATTTACCAGGCATAGAACCAATGTAAGTACGGCGGTGACCACGGATTTCCGCTTCATCACGAACGCCACCTAATGCCATACGCACATATTTACGACCCGTAGAACGTGCGATTGATTGACCAAGTGAGGTTTTACCGACACCAGGAGGACCTACTAAACATAAAATTGGGCCTTTTAGCTTATTAGTGCGTTGCTGCACCGCTAGATACTCAATAATACGTTCTTTAACTTTATCTAAGCCGTAATGGTCACTATCTAAAATCTTTTGTGCGCCAGCTAAGTCTTTTTTCACCTTAGAGCGTTTTTTCCAAGGTACATTGATAAGCGTATCAATGTAAGAACGCACAACGGTTGCTTCAGCCGACATCGGCGACATCATTTTTAATTTAGTTAACTCAGCGTTCGCTTTTTCTTGCGCTTCTTTAGGCATACCTGACTCTTCGATGCGTTTTTTAATTGCTTCGAATTCATCGGGTACATCATCAAGTTCGCCAAGCTCTTTTTGAATCGCTTTCATTTGCTCATTGAGGTAATACTCACGCTGCGATTTTTCCATCTGCTTTTTCACGCGAGTACGGATTTTCTTCTCAACTTGCAGTAAGTCAATCTCGCCTTCCATCAGCGCCATTAAGTACTCAAGACGCTCAGTAACATCGGCAATCTCAAGTACTTTTTGCTTTTCAGGTACCTTAAGTGGCATGTGTGCTGCCATGGTATCAGCAAGACGTGCGGCTTCATCGATACCTGACACAGAAGTAAGTACTTCTGGTGGGATCTTCTTATTAAGCTTTACATAGCCTTCAAATTGGCTAATTGCGCTGCGAATAAAGATATCTTGCTCTTGCTCGTCGATATGGCTTGATTCAATGAACTGTGCTTCAGCAACAAAGAAATCATCGTTATCTAAAAACTTTTCAACGCTCGCACGTTGTGTGCCTTCAACAAGCACTTTAACGGTGCCATCAGGTAACTTTAATAACTGAAGTACTGTGGCAATGGTGCCAACACGGTAGATATCATCTTGCTGCGGATCATCAACAGAGGCGTCTTTTTGCGCCACTAGGAAAATTTGTTTGTCCTTGTCCATCGCCGCTTCTAGGCATTTTATTGATTTTTCACGACCAACAAATAGCGGGATCACCATGTGTGGGTAAACCACTACATCGCGCAGTGCCAACACGGGGATTTCGACTCGATCTGTTCTCTCAAGCGTCATTATATTCTCTTCGCACTTCATTTATTTTAAAGATTACTCAAGTATATGGGGATATGTAAGGGAAAGTTCAACATATTTGTAAAAAAAGGAGCCTTTGGCTCCTTTTTCGTGTTTAACTGCTCAACTTTTAAACTATTACAGCTTTATTCTGATGCAGCTTTGTCTTGGTTACCGCTTTGGTAAATCAAAATTGGGTCTGATTCACCTTTAATAACGGTTTCATCAATAACCACTTTGCTAACATCATCCATTGAAGGTAGCTCATACATAGTATCTAGTAATACACCTTCAACAATTGAACGTAAGCCACGAGCACCCGTTTTACGTTCCATTGCTTTATGAGCAATAGCACTTAGTGCATCTTCACGAAACTCAAGCTCAACATCTTCCATAGCAAACAATGCAGAGAATTGTTTAGTTAATGCATTTTTTGGTTCGCTAAGAATTTGAATAAGTGCAGCTTCGTCTAGCTCTGTTAATGTCGCAACAACCGGAAGACGACCAATGAACTCTGGAATTAAACCGTATTTCACTAGATCTTCTGGTTCAACATCTTTAAATGTTTCGCTTAGGCTGCGGCTACCTGATGATTGCTTAACTTCAGCGCCAAAACCAATACCAGTATTCTTATGGCTACGTTGCTCAATCACTTTATCTAGGCCAGCAAATGCACCGCCACAAATAAACAGAATCTTAGATGTATCTACTTGTAAAAATTCTTGCTGTGGATGTTTACGACCGCCTTGCGGTGGCACAGACGCAACAGTACCTTCAATTAGCTTAAGTAAAGCTTGTTGCACACCTTCACCTGATACATCACGAGTAATTGATGGGTTATCAGACTTTCGAGAAATCTTGTCAATTTCATCAATGTAAACAATACCGCGCTGTGCTTTTTCTACATCGTAATCACATTTTTGCAGTAGCTTTTGAATAATGTTTTCAACGTCTTCACCTACATAACCTGCTTCAGTTAATGTAGTTGCATCAGCCATGGTAAATGGAACGTCAAGTAAGCGTGCCATGGTTTCAGCAAGTAATGTTTTACCACTACCTGTAGGACCGATTAATAGGATATTACTCTTACCAAGCTCAATGTCCGCATTGATTGTTTGATTGCGCAAACGTTTATAATGATTGTATACCGCCACCGACAGCACTTTTTTCGCGTGGTCTTGGCCAATCACGTAATCATCTAGGTGATCACGAATCTCTTTCGGCACAGGCAGTTTATCAGACGCATTATGCTTCGGCGCAATGTCTTTGATTTCTTCCCTGATAATATCGTTACACAGCTCAACACATTCATCACAAATGTATACTGAAGGGCCAGCAATTAATTTGCGAACTTCGTGCTGGCTTTTGCCGCAAAAAGAGCAATATAACAATTTATTACTTTTGTCGCCGTCTGTAGGAGTGTCAGACATTCAGCTACCTCATTTATTACGTTGGCAGTAGCATAAGGCTACTGCTAATTCACTATGTTTAACTATATCAAAGAATATCAGTTTTCGCATAGTAAAGGGTGATAGCTAACAATACGTTATTATTAGCTATTCAGATTACTTCGATTCGCGGCTTGAAAATACTGAATCAACTAGGCCGTATTCAACTGCTTCACTAGCAGTCATAAAATTATCACGGTCAGTATCACGAGAAACAACTTCTAGTGGCTGGCCAGTATGTTCAGCCATTAATCGGTTTAATTTATCTTTGATTGATAAGATTTCACGTGCATGGATCTCAAAATCAGATGCCTGACCTTGGAAGCCACCTAATGGTTGGTGGATCATCACGCGTGAGTTAGGTAAACAGAAACGCTTACCTTTAGCACCCCCTGACAGTAAAAATGCACCCATGCTTGCCGCTTGGCCAACACAAATAGTGCTTACATCAGGTTTAATAAAATTCATAGTATCGTAAATCGCCATACCCGCAGTCACAGAACCGCCTGGCGAATTAATATAAAGATAAATATCTTTTTCTGGGTTTTCTGATTCTAAAAACAGCATTTGCGCAAGAATCAAATTTGCCATGTTATCTTCAACTTGGCCAGTTAAGAAAATAATGCGTTCTTTTAAAAGACGTGAGTAAATATCATATGAGCGCTCGCCTTTAGCTGTTTGTTCAACAACCATAGGGACTAGTGCGTTTAGAGGGTCTGTCATACCGCTATTCATTCTTATTTAATTCCTTATCCGCTGCGACTCATCCTTACTATAAGGAAAGCACATTTATAATAATGTTAATTAAGCTGCCTATTCAATCTTTATAACTATATAGGAACTTATCAGAATAATTTCAATCCTAGCCGAAAAAAGTTCTGAAATAACATCAGTATTGTTGGTTTTTTTGAAACTGATACCACAAACTAAAATGGCCCGAGTACGCTGTATAAATACAGGGTAACACGAGCCATTTAATCGCTAGCGAGAGCTTAAGTCAATGACTTATTAAGCACCTTGCTGTGGATTCATGATGTCGTCGAATGCTTTTTCAACGTCAGTCACGTTTGCTTTAGCTAGGATTGCTTCAACTGCTTGCTCTTCCATAGCTACGTTGCGCATTTGCTGCATAAGCTGATCGTTTGCTTTGTAGTACTCTACTACTTCAGTTGGATCTTCGTATGCAGAAGCTACAGTTGCAATTAACTCTTCAACTTTAGCGTCGTCAACTTTAAGCTCGTTCGCTTTAATTACTTCACCTAGTAATAGGCCAGTCTTAACGCGAGTTACAGCTTGCTCGTGGAATAATTCAGCCGGAAGCTCAGGCATGTTTTTAGCGTCGCCACCGAAACGTTGTGCTGCTTGCTGACGTAGTGCATCAATTTCTTGATCTACTAGCGCTTTTGGCACTTCGATTTCGTTGTTAGCTAAAAGACCTTTGATAGCTTGGTCTTTAACGTTAGCTTTAACCGCTTGGTCAAGCTCACGTGTCATGTTCTTTTTAACTTCTTCTTTAAGAGCGTCAACACCGCCTTCAGCTACACCGAATTTAGTTGCGAACTCGTCATTAAGCTCAGGAAGCTCTTGAGTTTCAACTTTCTTAACAGTGATTGCGAAAGTAGCAGCTTTACCTTTAAGGTTTTCAGCATGGTACTCTTCAGGGAAAGTTACTTCAGCAACAACTTCTTCGCCCGCTTTTTTGCCAACGATGTTGTCTTCGAAACCTGGGATCATACGACCTTGACCAAGTTCTAGTGGGAAGTCTTCAGCTTTACCGCCTTCGAACTCTTCGCCTTCGATAGAACCAACGAAGTCGATAGTTACACGATCGTTCTCGCCTGCAGCTGCGTCAACTTCAGCCCAAGAAGCGTGTTGCTTACGTAAAGTTTCTAGCATGTTAGCTAGGTCTTCGTCAGTTACAGATACAGCTGGTTTTTCAACAGCGATTTTATCTAAACCTTGAATTTCAACTTCTGGGTAAACTTCGAAAGTTGCATCGAATTCTAAATCTTTACCAGCTTCTAACGCTTTAGGAGCGAAAGTAGGTGAACCAGCTGGGTTAATTTTTTCAGAAACGATAGCTTCGATGTAGTTGCGTTGCATTAATTCGCCAGCAACTTCTTGACGTACTGCAGCACCGTAACGCTTGTTGATGATAGACGCTGGTACTTTACCAGGACGGAAACCATCGATACGCTGGGTTTTAGACAGTTGTTGTAAGCGTTTTTTTACTTCAGTCTCAACGTTCTCTGCAGGAACGGTGATGGTCAGACGGCGCTCAAGGCCTTGAGTCGTCTCAACAGAAACTTGCATGATTTACCTCAATCTTCAATTTTGGCGACTTTTCGCCTTCCTTACAAACAAGGTGATCTCCATGAGTGATAGCAAGTTTTAACGCTGAATATTTCAACTTAAAACGGCGCATTGTAACCATGAGATACCATTGCTGCTTTGCCTCTATGGGCACTATGTTAAACAATAGACGCGGCATTATAACCTAATATTTATGATAGTCGAGTCTGGGGGGCAATTATTTGGCGTATATAGCAGCAAACAGCGTTTAAGTGCGTAAAAAACGAACGCAAAAAATAACAAAAGAGAATTAAGCTGATTTAAAAGGTATTGAAAAGAATTAAGTAGCTTCGGCTAGAGGGAGTGAAGCTTAAATTTTAAAAGAGGTCGGTAATGCAGTATTTGAACCTGCGACTGAATTGGAGGTACCCAAACAAATCGTTTTATGACCTTAAACTCTTTAAAAGTGGTCGGCGATGCAGGATTTGAACCTGTGACTGAATTGGAGGTACCCAAACCAATCGTTCTATGACCTTAAACTCTTTAAAAGTGGTCGGCGATGCAGGATTTGAACCTGCGACCCCTTGGACCCAAACCAAGTGCGCTACCAAACTGCGCTAATCGCCGATACTGAGAGAAGTTTTGAAAATTAAGACCACTTAAAAAGTGGTCGGCGATGCAGGATTTGAACCTGCGACCCCTTGGACCCAAACCAAGTGCGCTACCAAACTGCGCTAATCGCCGATATCTTAGAGTAAATTGGGGTGACTGATGGGGCTCGAACCCACGACAACCGGAATCACAATCCGGGGCTCTACCAACTGAGCTACAATCACCACGGCATTTACATATTTTCAAATGGCGCACCCGGAAGGATTCGAACCTTCGACCAACGCCTTAGAAGGGCGTTGCTCTATCCAGCTGAGCTACGGGCGCATCGAAAACTTCATAAGTTTGCCTGTAAGCACCATTTACAAAAAGTAAAGTGGTCGGCGATGCAGGATTTGAACCTGCGACCCCTTGGACCCAAACCAAGTGCGCTACCAAACTGCGCTAATCGCCGATGCTTACTATTGTTTGCGAGTGACCTCGTTAACAACGGGGTGCATAATAGTGATTTGACCGAGTTAGGTCAAACATTTTTTTAAGAAAATAATTCAATCGGTCACTTTTAGTTCATAATGGTTAAATATTGCAAATATAAGCTAAAATTTGAACTCTTTTTTATAAAGTAACGCTTTATATAAGATTGCATCTTGGCGCTATGATGCTTTTCTGCGAAAATACGCAACATAAATAAATATGATCAAACAAACATGATTTGTGTATCCACGCCCCCTTTATTGGATAATCATATTTAGATGTATCAGTATCAAGTTAACTAACCCCAATTAAAGGTCACCCATGACGGCAAACATCATCGATGGTAAGGCAATAGCTAAACAAGTACGCAGCAATGTAGCAGAGCGAGTTGCAGAGCGTGTAGCGAATGGATTACGCGCTCCAGGACTAGCAGTTGTGTTAGTTGGTCAAGATCCGGCTAGCCAAGTGTATGTTGGTTCTAAACGTAAAGCATGTGAAGAAGTCGGCTTTATATCTAAGTCTTACGATTTACCTGGCGACACGACTGAGCAAGACTTACTTGCATTAATAGATCAACTAAACGAAGACAAAGAAGTAGACGGTATTTTAGTACAATTGCCTTTACCGCAAGGTCTTGATGCTGAAAAAATTCTTGAGCGCATCACACCACATAAAGATGTTGATGGGTTTCACCCTTATAACATTGGTCGCTTAGCTCAGCGTATGCCGGCACTTCGTCCATGTACACCAAAGGGGATTATTACCCTACTCGACTCTACCGGTGTTCGCTACAAAGGTATGCATGCAGTCGTTGTTGGTGCGTCTAACATTGTTGGTCGCCCTATGTCACTTGAGCTATTACTTGCTGGCTGTACAACCACGGTATGTCATAAGTTTACTCAAGATTTAGAAACGCATGTTCGCCGCGCTGATTTATTAGTTGTTGCGGTTGGTAAACCTGAGTTCATTCCGGGTGATTGGATTAAAGAAGGTGCTATCGTAATCGATGTGGGCATTAACCGTCTTGAATCTGGCAAGCTTGTTGGTGATGTTGAATACGATATTGCTGAACAAAAAGCACATTTCATTACACCAGTACCTGGTGGTGTTGGCCCGATGACAGTGGCAAGCTTAATCGAAAACACGCTTGAAGCTTGTGAAAATTATCACAGCTAAGAAAAATTACTTTAGTAAAAGGGCTGCCAATTGGCAGCCCTTTTTTATTAGCTTGTTTGTTGCTTTAACAATCTTAGCTTTAACATCTGAGGTAGCACTGAAAATATGATCATCAAAAACATCAGTAGGTATTGCCAGTCTTGATACTGTTCGTTTATGAGCACAACAGCACACACTATTCCCGCTATTGGGTTGGCAATGGTGCCAAATGAAAACTCAGCTACACTCATGCGCCCTAATAACCAAACATACAGAGTATAGGCAATGGCTGTATTGGGAACGATTAACCAAAATAGCGCAGTATATTGAAGCGCTGAAATAGGCTCAAATACTACATGGTATTGCTCTGGGTTTAGCACACTTCCATCAATAAAAGCAGCAAGCAATAATAGGCTGCCTCCAATGATTAATTGCCAAGTAAGTACGACCCACCAATGTATATGCACAGACAAGCTTTGTACTAAGGTACTACCAATTACAATAGTAAGTAAGGCACCAAATAAAGCCGCAACTCCTAATACATTCAATGCCACATAAGCGGGATCAAATAATAGCCATGCAAGCACGACCAATGCCATAGCGCAGAATGCTTGAACTTTTGCTGGGCGCTGCCCTTTGGCAAGCCATGCATATAATAAAGCGACAACAGGCACTGAAACCATTCCCACACCTGCAATTGCTGCTGGAAGGTTGACTGCCATAATAAAAATAAAGGCAAAAAACAGCGCTATATTCACAGCACCTAAAGTCAGTAAACTGGGCCACTGCGAACGAGTCGGCAAACTAGGCTTAAGCAATAAAAGTAATAATCCTGCAGGTAAAGCACGCAATGCGCCTAATAAAAGTGGCGGCCAATCAGGTGTGGCATATTTGGTCACTGCATAGGTGGTGCCCCATAAGAAGGCGGGGATCATGGCAAGTATAATATTCAAAGTCTGTCCTTGTTAATACGAAGAGATGCCAATGTAAAACCTCAAGCAAAGTTGAGGTCAATAGCTATACCATCTAAAAACAAAAAAGGTTGCCACGTTGGCAACCTTTTGATGGGTAATGCCTCAATTGAGGCTTATGCTTTACGCCATGTTGTTTTACCAGCAGAATCTTCTAGTACAACACCAAGCGCATTAAGAGCATCGCGCGCTTCATCAGCAGCCGCCCAATCCTTGCTAGCACGGGCTTCATTACGTTTTGCAATTAACGCTTCGATGTGTGCAACTTCGTCATCAGCTTGACCACCTTGTAAAAAGGCTTCTGGATCTTGTTGTGCCACACCTAGTACCTCTGCAACACTGCGCAATACATAAGCAAGTTTTCCTGCTTGCTCTGCATCGCTATCTTTCACACGATTTAGCTCTTTTGCTAATTCAAATAACACTGGTAGCGCTTCTGGTGTGTTAAAGTCATCATCCATCGCTTTTCTGAATTTAGCCACATATTCATTGCTGGCTAAATCACACTCAATTGGTGCTACGCCACGCAGTGCAGTGTAAATTCGCTCAAGAGAAGAGCGCGCTTGCTCAAGGTTTTCTTGTGAATAGTTAAGCTGACTACGGTAGTGACCTGAAATTAAGAAGTAACGAACTGACTCAGCATCGTACTCTTTTAATACGTCACGTACGGTAAAGAAGTTGTTTAATGACTTAGACATCTTCTCTTTATTAACTTGAACCATACCTGTGTGGATCCACGTATTTACGTACTTGCCGTTATTTGCACAGCATGACTGAGCAATTTCGTTTTCATGGTGCGGGAACTGTAAATCTGAACCTCCACCATGAATATCAAAGTGTTCGCCTAAGTGCTTAGAGCTCATTGCCGAGCACTCAATATGCCAACCAGGACGACCCTCCCCCCAAGGAGATGACCATGAAGGCTCACCTGGCTTAGCTTTTTTCCAAAGCACGAAATCAAGTGGGTCTTGCTTATCTTGAGCAACTTCAACACGTGACCCTGCTTGTAGCATAGTTAGGTCTTGTTGTGACAAAGCACCATATTGCTCAAATGTAGAAACATCAAACAATACATCACCATCTGCAGCAACATAGGCATGGCCTTTAGCAATTAAACGCTCAACCATAGCGATGATTTCATCCATATGGTTTGTCACTGTTGGCTCAACATCAGGACGCAGCATATTTAAGCTGTCGAAGTCTTCATGCATCGCTTTGGTCATACGAGTCGTTAAATCATTAATTGACTCGCCATTTTCGTTAGCACGCTTAATGATTTTATCGTCAACATCGGTGATGTTACGTACATATTTTAAATCGTAGCCAATGTGACGTAGGTAACGCACAATCACGTCAAAACCTACAAAAGTGCGAGCATGACCGATGTGACAGTAATCATAAATAGTGATACCACACACGTACATGTCGATTTTGCCATCAACAAGGGGTTTAAACTGCTCTTTTTGTCGCGTAAGTGTGTTGTAAATTTGTACCATTTATAAAATGTCCTTAACGGTGTTTCGAGATTCTCTATGGTAACACTTGCAAAGCCGCCGCTCTAGCGCTTTATCAATTGAATAAGCACTTTGTTAATCCAAGGCAACTACTATAAAATAGCCCCATTATTAAACCAGATATAGGAAACCTCATGGTTGTACTACACACAAACTTTGGTGACATCACTATCAAGATGCACGAAAGCGACGCACCAAACACAGTTAAAAACTTCTTAGAGTATGCAAACTCTGGCTTTTACAACGGTACTATCTTCCACCGTGTAATTGATGGTTTCATGGTACAAGGCGGTGGTTTTGAGCCAGGTATGGTGCAAAAAGAAGTGAACAACCCTATCGAAAATGAAGCAAATAATGGCCTTGCTAATAAAGTAGGTACATTAGCAATGGCACGTACGCCGGATCCACATTCAGCGACTGCGCAGTTCTTCATTAACGTTAACGACAACGACTTCTTAAACTTCAGCAGTGAAACATCACAAGGCTGGGGCTACTGCGTGTTTGCAGAAGTTGTTGAAGGTATGGACGTGGTTAACAAAATTAAAGGTGTTGCTACAGGTAGCGCTGGTTTCCACCAAGACGTACCTCTTGAAGATGTAATCATCGAAAAAGTAACGGTTAGCTAATTTAATCGTTTAGTCATTTTAAGCGGGCCATTGCCCGCTTTTTTGCGAGTAACCATGAAACAAAGTTATTTTATTGCCGATCTCCATTTAACAGAAAACCGCCCAGACATTACTGCGGCATTTTTTAGTTTTCTTGATAGTAAGATTATTAATGATGACGTTGATGCGCTGTATATTTTGGGTGACTTTTTTGAAGTATGGGTCGGTGATGACTATCAAACTGAGCTTTCAAAGAGTGTTGCCGCACGTTTACGCCAAGTAAGCAAAAGTGGTACTGAGGTGTTTTTTATTCATGGCAACCGCGATTTCATAATGCGCGAAGACTATGCAAAAAGCGCGAGTATGACTTTATTACCTGAGCAGGTTGTTATTGATCTATACGGGACGCTCACAGTTATCCTGCACGGTGATGAAATGTGTACTCAAGATGTTGAGTACCAAAAGTTTCGTAAAAAAAGTCGTGGTTGGTGGTGGCCAAAATTAATGCTCGCTATGCCGCTTTGGTATCGCAAGAAAATTGCCCGCAACGCCCGAGAAAAATCAAAACAAAGCCAAGCTGGCAAAGCGTTAGAAATTCTAGATGTTACTGAGGATGCGGTATTAGCCATATTCGAAAAACATCAAGTTACGAATATGATCCACGGTCATACCCACCGCCCAAATGTGCACCATTATAATCTAGCCGATAAAACTTTGACGCGCACCGTCTTAGGTGACTGGTATGAGCAAGGTTCATATTTAAGAGTTACGCCCGAGCAACAAAAACTAGTCCACACTCCCTTTAAATCGCTGACATTTTAACTATGCTTTAACTATTATTGTAAAAAACGCATTATCTATGATTAGTCGGTTGAGCCTTTTTTGTTGCTGTTTACTATTTAGTTTTTCAATCAATTGTCAAACTTGGCAATTGGTAACAGAGCCTTATCCTCCTTATTTTATTGATAACTCAAGTAAGCCTGGCTGGCTTCACGAAGTTATAATTGCAGCGCTTAAAACCCAAAAACAAAAAGCCACCATTGAACACACCCATTGGGCTCGGGCATTAAAACTCGCAAAGCGCCATAAACGAGTAGCGGTGCTGGGGGCATTTTATACCGAGCAACGTGCAAGAAATTTTACATATTCGCAACCCTTGGCAACTGCACATACCGTGTTATTCAAGCGTGTTGATAACAAAGTAACCTACACAGGTTCACTATATTCATTAAAGCCTTATATAATTAGTAAAGGTGAAGACTATGTAGTTAGTGAAGAGTTTGAACATCACCCAGAATTGAGTGTGACAACAACAGGAAGCTTAATTGAAAGCTTATTATTATTGAAGCATGGTCGTGTTGATTTAGTAGCAGGCACTAAAGAAGTTGCCTTGTATTGGCTCGAGAATAGCGAACGCTTAAAGCAAGCAAAGCCAACAGAGTTAGAAATAATCACTCCTTACCTTGCAACTCAACAATTGCATGTAATCACCGAAAAAAAACACCCTCAAGGGGAGCTTTTTCAACAAAGTTTATATTTAGGCCTAAATGCGATTATGGCGTCTGGTAAACTTTTAGAGATACTGGAGCGATATGAGCTGAATGAAAGTGAAATGAGTCATATTACGCAGCTATACGAGCAAGCCTACTCTAACTAACCGTGCTCTTCTGCACGATTGGCAAAGTGATTTTAAACTTCGTTGCTATACCCTCAGGTAAGTCAGTATTTGCAACTAGCTGGATTTTTCCGTTTAGAACACTCGTAACCCACTCATGTACAAGGTACAAACCTAATCCTGTATGGCCATGCTTTCTAGATGTAGTCACGAAGGGATCAAATAAGTTGCTGCGTAGCGAGTCATCAATCCCACAGCCATTATCAGAGACGCTAATACAAAGATCACCTTGTTGATTTAAATTAACATGCAATCGAATGAGCTTGTTATCAAATTCATCAAAGGCGTGAGAAATTGCATTAACGATTAAACTCTCGATAACCTGAGAGATAATCCCAGGGCGACCAATAATGTCTTTTTTGACATCGATTTTAGTTTCTATAGATACTTTTGAGGCTTTAAAGCGGGATTTTAAACCAAGTAGTAGATCATCGATGACTTTTTCGATAT
This sequence comes from Pseudoalteromonas sp. Isolate3, assembly GCF_022398505.1. NCBI lineage: Bacteria > Pseudomonadati > Pseudomonadota > Gammaproteobacteria > Alteromonadales > Pseudoalteromonadaceae > Pseudoalteromonas > Pseudoalteromonas sp. Isolate3. Next base: position 91,734 of record NZ_JAKEVN010000003.1, read on the forward strand.
TAAAACTAACGAGCTGATCATTTGAGCGGTCATGTGCCATTTCCTTAAAGCTTTTAACATGAGAGATAGCCTTATCTAAATTCAACTTTGATATCAATAGGTTGTCGTCAATTTTTTCAACGCTAGACTCTAAGAACTGCTTAGTGAAGCCTTCATCTATTTTATCTTTGAGTTGTTGATTAATTAATTGCGCATTCGATAATGAAATTGCAGCACCACCGAGTGGAGTATTCATTTCATGAGCTACACCTGCCACCATTAAACCAAGTGATGACAACCTTTGCGCTTCAATAAGCTCACCTTGTAATTGATGTTGCTGCTTTATATAACGTTGTAATTTGGTATTGGCAGCTAACAATTCTTGCTGCTCTCGCTCTAGGTGTGATCTGGCTTTTATAATTTTACGCTGATCTCGATAACTACGTTTCAGATACAAACCAGAAATTGATATTAAGGTAACAGCACAAGCTAACGCTATAATAAAAGATCGTAAAATAATCTCGTTTTGCACCGAATCATCAGCCTCTACTAGGACAACAATATCGTTTGTGCCAGCTGCGCTTTTATTGCCTAAATTCATTTTTAAAAAGCTAGTTGCATGACTATGTGATGCAATAAGATCCTGAGATTTTGGCAGCTGAGTGATGACTTGCCATAATGAGCTATCTTCGTTACCGAGTGTCAGCATCGGTTTCTCCAGCATAAACCCCCACTCTTTATCTTTGCGTGGATGTAACAACCAATAGCCTTCACCATTCACCAGTTGTATTTGTGCTTGTAAGGTACTGAGTGACTTAATTTGCTGTAAGGTTTTCGATAGGTCAAAATTGACAACCACTAGCCCATCTAATACAAAATCATCGCTTGTGGTTCGATAAGATGCTCTTAATGTTGGTTCATACGGTGTAACAACTGCGCCACGCTCGACATTTAAATCTATTGGTGTGATATAAACTTCACCCTGACTGTGCTCCATTCCCTCGGTAAAATAATAACGGCTACTTTTATTTTGTAACTGTTGTTTTGGTACTAGCTCTGCTTGTCCTGTTTTAAAGTTAACCCGAACCTTTTCTTGGCCTTTTCTATCTAACCAACGTATTTGCGAAATGTTTTCTGCTGCTAAACCAAAGTTCACAAAATGGATTTGTATCTGTTCCTCAAGTAATGCGCTTTCATCACTTTGCTTTAATATGTCATCGGCTACCAGCAACTGAACCACTTTACGTACATCACCAAGCTCACGGCTTAAGGTGTTGTGAGCGGCAAGTAAGGTGTTATCTTGCAAAAGCGTGACACTACTTTTTTGTATTTGGTATTGAATCACATAAACCATCAAGCTAATTAATAAGCTAACAGCAACCATGACCATAAATTTAAAAAGTAGACTTTTTTTCAGTGACTTATATTGGCTTGTTACTTCTACCATACTAGTTATTTAGACCTGCCCTTTAGCCATTGCAATGCATCATCATAAAACATGGGTTTTGCATAATAGTAGCCCTGCCCTATGTTACACCCAGCTTCAATAAGCCAGTTATGCTCGGCTTCTGTTTCAATGCCCTCTGCCGTTACTTCAAAGCCAAATTTATCTGCCAACAACATAATCATTTCGATAATGTGTTGGTTGGATTTTGACTCTTGGATGTTAGTCACAAAACAGCGATCTATTTTTATTATCTGCGCAGGAATTTCACTAATATGGGCAAGTGACGAATAGCCAGTACCAAAGTCATCAATACTAATTTTTATACCCAAGCCCGCAAAACGACATAAGCATGCGTTAATTTTTTCATAGTCAAAAATCGCTTGAGTCTCTGTTACTTCAAGCTCTAATAACGAAGGCGATATATCATACTCTTCAATACGTGCGGCAATCTCAACAAAGTAATCATCGGCTAACAAATCAAACGTAGATGCATTAAACGCAATTGGCAGGCTAACTCCCTGCTCTGCAAATTTCTTAATCGTTTGCATTATCTTGTCGAAAATAAGTTTATCTAACTCACTGATAAGTCCTGCTGTTTCAGCAAGTTCAATAAACTCATCGGGCCTAACAAATGTTCCATCGTCTCTTTGCCATCGCGCCAGTGCTTCAAAACCAACCACTTCATTTGTGGTTAAATTAACCTTGGGTTGTAGCGCTACTTGGAGCTCTTTGTTACGAATTGCGGTGCGCAACTCTTGCATCAATTCATAGCGCCGTGTAATAGCTTTAGTATTGTCTAATGTATAATAAAGAAGTTCAGCTCTCTGTGTGTTTTCTTCGTTGAGGGTCGACTCTGCAAGGTTAAAAATTTGCTCAGCATTATGTTGTTCAAAGGCGATTAGTTGCATAACTAAAATACGCACATCTAAAAACTGCCTTACTCCATCAATTTCAAAAGATTGACGTTTTAAAGAGTCAACAATACTCTCATCTTCAAATGCATGACTTGAAACTAAAACACCTAAACTATCACTTTTAAATACGGCAATACGAGGGTGATACGGCGCCAATGCTTGCAAAATATTCTCGCGCATTTTGAGATGTGTTTTTTTACAAAAATCATGGCCAAACCGAAATGACTTCTCGTCGAACTGAAGTATCTCAAACACCACTAACTGAGTTTCAGCTTGCTCGTATTTGTTCATGTTATCGATTTCGCGCTGGAGCCAATTTCTGTTAGGCATATTTAGCGTTATATCGGTATAAGCAAGCTCCGTAAGGCGGTTCATCAGTGCAATATTCGAAAAGCCCGTACTGACATTTTCACTAAAAACTTTGAGTAAAAATACATTATGCTCATCAATTGGCGTATCTGATTTTACAATCGTGATGTAGAAGCTAATATCAACATCACTGGTATCAAAGTAAAAAACACTATAATGCTCAGAGAAAACGTGTTCTTTTTTTTCTCTGGCTAAAATATAGGATTGTTGTGCTTCTTCACTGAGCAAATCTGTGCTGAGGTCTTTACCATCAAGCCCCCTAAAGCAGCCGATACTAGTAAGAACTTTAGGATGTTTATCAAAGTGCTTTTCATTACCAACACATAACACGCCGCCTCCCTTAGATAGGTGCAAAATTTTACCTATCTCATCTAGCACCGCATGGGAAAACGCACGTATATCGTGTTTACTGTTAATGCTTCTTGCTGCATCGAGTACTAGCTGAAGCCCTTGTTTAGCATTTGAGATTTGCGAAATGTATTGATAAGTACGAAGGTGGCTACTAACGATAGATTTAAGCTTATCTACCGTCATGTCTGACTTATTCCAATACTCGTCGATATCAAGCGATTGCATGACTTGTGGTTCAGGGGCAAAGCTTGGCTGCCCTGTTAATAGCACTATGCGTATATCGTTGTTACCTAATACATGGCGAATGGTATTCACAAGCCGTAGGCCTGAATCATCTTCTTCCATCACCACATCAAGAAATACAATAGCGATGTCTTTATGTCGGGATAATACAGATGATGCCTCTGACACTGAATTCGCGGTCAGTACCTCCAGTGACTGATTGTCATCGAAAGATATAGCATTAAAACTATTTAATAATGCTTGTTGATAGTTTAGGTCGTCTTCAACCGTTAATATTTTCCATTTTTTTTGAGTATGCGTTTGTTCAGAAGCACTCTCTTTAAACTCGAAAAACTCATTAGAATCACGCATAACGTCTCCTTTTGACAACTTATGATTCTATTTTACGAACATTAATAGATATCTAGGTCAAACGTAGTACAAAATATTTAAAGGTACAAATATTTCCCTGAAGATAAAAATAAGTAAGTCTCGGAAAAGTAATAAAAATTATAAACTACGACAAGGATAAGGCTTAATTATTAAAAAAACGGATTGTATAAGGTAGGATGAAGCAAAAGAGCGCCAAGCAAGCGCTCTTGGTTATTTTTACGCAGGCACACCGCTATGGAACTTAAAATCTTCATCTGGGGTTGAAATAAGATCGGCTTCAAGCTGACCAAAAAATTCAACACGCTCTGTAATATCAAATTCACTGATTTCTTGAGCAAGGGTTAAATAGTCTTGGTAATGGCGGGCTTCAGAGCGCAGTAGTGAAATATAAAAATCACCTAAACGCTTATCTACATGTGGCGCTAATTTAGCAAAGCGCTCACATGAGCGGGCTTCGATATAGGCACCAATAATTAACTTATCAACTAAAGCATCTGGCTCGTAAGTTTTTACATGGCGCAGCATACCTTTTGCATAACGACATGGGGTAATACTTTTATATTCAATACCGTACTCATCCATGATCTCAAGTACTTGATAAAAGTGATGCAGCTCTTCTTTAATCAACATAACCATTTTATCGATGAGGTCTTGCCCATAAGGTGAGTTCGATTTTGGGATCATTGATTTAGTCAGCTTGTTTTTATCTACAAGCTCACGCCAATCCCCTTCACGCTTATAAATAAGTGTTTCAAATGGTTTTAACCACTCAAGTAAAGCGTCACTACTTTGCTTATCAACCGCGTACTTACGAATTAAAAACATCGCACTTTGCGCGGCCTTTAATTCACTAAATGTAAATATGTGCATATAAAAATAAATATAACTAACACAGCTAGTTAGGATGTTTCTACTAAGTTAAGGACTGCGTAACTAGGTATATGAGATGAATAAGATTGAATTCCGGCTTAGGTATCTATATAATTATGTATGTGTGCCGAGTGCAGTAATTTTTAATTAGTTGGCAATTCAGCTAAGGGAATGTAAAAGAAATTTAATTCAGCTTTAAAATCCCATTAGGAGAAGCGAAATGATCATTAAACCAGTACATTAATCTAAGTGAGAGCTCACTGCTCTCATATCAGGGTCAAATCTAAGCTGCTGAGCTTTACTAGGTTCTATTTCATAAACGGCATTAAAGGCATCCTTAGCTTTTTTCAAATGTCCTTGCTTTCTAGTGACATCATACAAACATGATGCGTAGCACGATAAATTATAGAATCTATCCACAGCGAGAATTAGGTTATATTTAGGGTCAGCAGCCATTTCTTGTAAAAGTAACGCATCATTATACCGTCCATCGTAATAGTGTAACATGGCCATTTCTGAATATATCCAAGATATGCTCCTCAAATCACCGATATCTTTAGCAACTATCACAGCAGTTCTACTTATATGGAGTAAATTTTCTTTGTCTCTATGTCGCACCTCACTGTTCAAATAGCTATGTTTGATTGAACCTGACTCTAAATATTTTTCTGTATATTCTTTTAACTCATTTTTAAGAAGAGCTAAATCAACAC
>NZ_JAKEVN010000030.1:0-35969 GCF_022398505.1 Pseudoalteromonas sp. Isolate3
ATTATTACCTTTGTAAAGGTTTTAGTGGTAATAATTAACAAAAAATTTACTTTCAACTGTTTTAGAGGGGGCGAAAGTGTTTTTAAAGAGATACAAAAAAACCACTCAGTGAGTGGCTTTTCGGATGTTATCGAGTAATAAACTGACTGGGAATATCCCATTTCAGGGTATGTAGTTGACCTTGCCAAGTTTGAATGGTGATCCATAGTTTATCGTCTGCTGAGATGGTTTTTGGGGCAATAGCATGGGCATGCTGACCATGATTTGTACCATGCATTATGCCTTCTTCATCTTTGGCAAACTCAGTCAGTGACAAAGGCGCTTTACCAATATTTAGGTAAGCCTGACGGATATTGCTGATGTCACCTTGATTAAAAGCAATAAAAAAATCTTTTACGTATTCATTGTGGTGTGAGTAAGGAGCATCTTCATTGAGCGGCATCGGCGCGATTTTAAATTCACCCGCTTGTTGCTCTTGCCAAAGAGCAGGAAACTGGGGATTTAATGATTGATAAATAAACCATACAGGCAAAGCTAGTATTACAGCATGCAAAATGTACTTTTTACGTTGCCACCAAGTTGCTTGTAAACGAGCCATTAGTTTGCCTCCTGAACATTATTTACTGGCGCAGTTTGGCGCGCTTTTACCGGTTTGCTATTAACTAATTTAGCGGCATACATCATAAAACCTGTGATTGACATTCCACTTAAAATTAAACCAAAAATAAACCAAATAACTTTTGTCCAAAGACCGCCAATATTACCGTAATGCAGTGGATCAGCGATATGCGACAGGGTTTGTAAAGCGTTCATCGTCTCAGGGCTTTTGCTTACTGCAATTTCACCAGTCCATGGATTGACTGATGTTGAGTAGGCGTAGTTATCATAGAAAATAGTATCGCCACTTCCCATGATGTTAAACATGCCACGGTTATGCTCAGGGAGCATCACATAGCTTGCTTTGAAATCTGGGTATTTCTCTTTGGTAATCGCTAATGCCGCTTTTAAGTCTGTAGGCGGTGTTTGTTTATCTGCAGGTAAGGCTGACACAGCCACTAGCGGTGCGTGCTCTTCTATGTCTATTTCGTTATGCCACATGATGGCTTGTACTAAATACCACAGGCCAGTCAAAGCCATCACAGCCATAAACCAAATTGACCAAACGCCACTTAGGGTATGTAAATCTTTTAGAAAGGTTTTTTTACCTTGGTTAAAACGTAGTTTTGGCTGACTAAATGCACGCCAAAAGTTTTTATAAATCACTAAGCCTGTTACTAGCGCACCTAAAATGACAAAAGCCATGGCGCTGACTAGGTAGTAACCTACGCTGTAACCTTCTTGCCAAGGGAAGAATAGCCAGCCGTGTAGGGTACGCATAAATTCAATAAAAGAGATCGTGTCATTAACCGCTTGTACTTCGCCTGTATATTGATTGACGTAGGCCACAGCATAAGGTTTGTCAGTATCGGTGAAAATAACAGCATTCACCAGATAAGGCTCATAAGTGAGAACACTCATCACATCAGCTGTAGGGTAGGCTTTTTCAACGCTACTAATAACTTGATCAACACCTAGTGCTGGTAAGTCATTTGGGTTGTTTGCACGTGCTTCACTGTTAGTGAGCCAAGTAAGCTCATGGCTTATCACAGACACAGTACCTGTGATACAGATAAAGCAAAATAGCACCCACAAAGGGAGCGAAAACCAACCATGTAGTTGGAACCAAAGACGTTTACTCATGGTAAAAATAGCTCGACGTTAATTGATGATAGTAATTGTTATCATTTAAATTGTACTACAATGTTTTAAACAAACACAATCACTGTCGTCGAACCAGTAAAAAGGCTATTAAGCGCCTTTTTCGGAATTTTGATTCAGGGTAACAATCCGTTGTGGGAAAGGAATTTCGATATCCGCCCCCTGAATTGCTTTAAATACATTGCGGTTAACCGCTAATTTAGTCTCTATAATTTTGGTGGTTGGCACCCAAAAGCGATAGCTCAAGGTAACACCGCTTTGTGCAAAGCGCTCAATACCTACTTGTGCGTGAGGAGAGTCACTAACTAGCTCATGATCGTTTAAGACTTTTTCGATAAGCTCAATAGCTAGGTCAGCATTTGCATCATAAGCTATGTCTATTTCGCCTTTGACTAGTGAATAGCTAAACGAGTTATGTAAAATCTCGCCAACAATATGTTTGTTAGGAATGGTGATTTCGACTTTTTCTTCGTTAATAAGAATCGTGTGGCCAAGCTCAATGGTTTTAACTTGTCCGCTTACTCCTTTCACTTCGATAGTATCGCCAACGACAAATGGCCTTGTTGCAATGATCGCAAGACCAGCGCCGTAGTTTGAGAGCATGCCTTGCATTGCTAAACCTGCACCTAATGATGCGGCACCAATCGCTGCCACAAAAGGCGTGACGCTAATGCCTATTTTACCAAGGGCAATAACTAAGAACATGATGATCAGCAATACTTTTATGACATTACTGACAAAGTTGGTGAGGGTGATATCGATATTATGACGCTGCATGAGGCCAGCCACCATATTCGATACTTTTTGCGCAATCCATAAGCCAAAAAATAGAATTAAGATGGCACCTACAATTTGCATGCTATAGGTGACTAAATATTCCATTATCAGATTGTAGTATTTTTCGACTTGTTGTATTTCTGAGTCAATCATGTGTTTTCCTAACAAGGTTACTGCGAGCGTTGACTATACCAGAATATGCTGAATAACAGGATAGAGTATTGGCACTATAATAGCGCTTAGTAGTGCGCTTAATGCCATAGCTACAGAGGCAAAGGCGCCAGCTTTTGGCTGATCAGCAATCAATGACGCTGTACCAATGGCGTGACATGCAGTGCCAATGGCAACGCCTTTTGCTTGAGCGTTGCGAATATTTATCAGCGAGAAAATCAAATTACCAAAAATAGCCCCTAATACGCCAATAAAGATCACCATTGCTGCGGCCAAAGAGGGAATGCCCCCCAGTGATTCTGTCACTAATAAAGTGATCGGTGTCGTTACTGACAAGCTGGCAAGTGATGCACTTAACTGCGTGGGTGCGTCAAAAATATAGCATATTAGCGATGCTACCAGCGTCGCATTGAATACCCCTAAACTACAACTTATAAGAATTAATAGTAGGTTCTTTTTTACATGTATAAATTGCTGATAAAGCGGTAAAGCTAAAGCCACAATCGCAGGCTCAAGTAACCAACTTAAAATTTTACTGTGTTCGGCAAAAGGTGCGTAAGGGAGTTTAAATATCACTAACAGCGCCGCAATTAAGACAATTGCCCAGCACACAGGGTTGCTAAGTGCTTTAGGAATGGCATGGTGTGCTTTAGAGTTCAAAAAGCGTAACACTAAGAAAAGAGCAATAATAAAAGGAACGCTTAGCCACCATAAACTAACTGTCATTTTCACGTCCTTTAAAGTAAGCAATAACAGAGCCTATTAGTAAAACACTGGTCAGTGGCACTACAAAAAAAATAGTCAGTAATAAAGGCCAATTCTGTGTAATTAAACCTAGGTGCTCAATAATGCCAACCCCAGCTGGGATGAAAAATAACGGCATATAATTAAGTAAAGGGCTGGCTGTCGGTTTTAAGTGTTGTTCTTTCACTAGGCCCGTTAACAGTAATACAAGCAGTAACACCATAGCTAGCAATGGGGCAGGGAAAGAGCTTTCAAGCAAAGCCGTCAAATATTTAGCAACGGCTAAACAGCCAAGAATAATGATACTACTGATGAGGTATTTCATGAGTCAGGATGATTGCGAATAAAGTACAACTACATCATACCCTTGTCAGTTGTACTATGCGACTTTAGCTTACCATGATTTTGCATTATTAAATTTGATGTCTTCAGCGCCTTTCGCCTTCGCAATAGCCTTTTTGGTATTAGGGTTCATCAGTAAACGAATTTGACTCCATGTTTCTTTAGCGAGAATTTTGCGCTGCTGTGAGCGATAGCTTTGCTGAGTAATTCGTTTAATTGCAGCAAGGGTATCCGGCGAGCGGGCCATCAGTGTTTCGAGTACAGCGTCTGTTTGTTTATCAATGTCATCAGTTAGTTGCGTAACTAAGCCATATTCTTTTGCGTCTTCAGCCGAGATAGAGCCTGCATGACTTGCCAACCAAAGAGCTTGGTCGCGTTTCATCAAGCCAGCAAGTACCACGTTAGCCCCCATATCTGGGCAAAGGCCCCAACGCGCTTCCATGATGGCTAATTTGGCATTTTTATCGACGATGCGGTAATCAGCACCGAGTGCGATTTGCATGCCGCCACCAAAGCAATGTCCGTTAATTTTAGCAATCACTGGAATACTTAAATCTTGCCAACCTAACACGACTTTCTGCGCTAGGTTTTGGTTTCCTGGTAACCATTTGAATAAGAGTTTGACGATATTACTCGGCTTTTTCATCACCGCAGCAACATCTAGCCCAGAGCAAAAGTGTCCACCTTCGCCAGATATAACGACAGCGCGTAAATTGCGATCGCGTTTAATTTTTTTTATTACGTTTGAAAGCTCAACAAACATAGCAAAACTTAGTGCATTTTGTTTCTCGGGACGAACAAGGCTAACCCATGCGACTTGTTGTTTTATTTTTAGTTTTATCATGGTAACTCCTCTGACCTGTTTGCTAGAGCTTACGAGTTAATTACAACTAAGTAAAGAATTGCTGATGTGTCGCAAGGAATCACTATATTTTCCAAAAATGGGTAACCTTGTCATATATTTAGTTACAAATTGATGTATATTTTTAAAACAAAGATGCTAGTTCATAGCTAGTTTGGTTTTGTGAATAGTTAGATACTTTCACAAAATCCCATGACACGACTAGACTTAGCTTTAAGTCGCGCTACAAGGAGTAAAAATATGCTGATGCGCAACACAGCTCGCATAACTAAACAATCATCTCGTTCTTTGGCTTTTGCTGCTTTTTCAGTAGCTTTAACAACCACAATGGTTGGCTGTTCAGATGATAAAGCACAACAACAAGCTACGCCGCCACCGGCCGTATCAGTATTTAATGTCGTCACACAAGAAGTTGGTAATTACCGAGAATTTGTTGCGCGTACTGAAGCATTCCAAGAGGTCGCAATTAGAGCCCGAGTTGAGGGGGAATTAATAGAACGTCACTTTAATGAAGGCTCGTCTGTTGAAAAAGATCAGCTTTTACTAAGGATTGACCCATCTGAATATCGCTCAACGGTCGCAGAAGTTGAAGCTGACCTGAAAAGTAAAATTGCTGCAGCGGATGCTGCTGAACGTGATTTAAAGCGCGGAAGAGATGTGGCCGCACAAGGTTTTATTTCACAATCAGACCTCGATAAACTCACTACTAACTTTGAGCAAACGGCTGCAGCTGTAAAAGCGGCTGAGGCAGAGCTTGAAAAAGCAAAGCTTAATTTAAGTTATACAGATATTCGTGCACCGTTTGCAGGGCGTATTGGTAAAGTAAATTATGATGTTGGCAATATTGTTGGTCCATCATCAAATGAACTCGCAGAGCTTACCGATGTTGACCCAATTTACGTGAGCTTTCAGGTTGAAGAAGCAGATTACATCTCTTATCGCCAGCAACATCAAGCACCTTCAGATAAAGACCCTCGTGATGTGCCCATTGACTTAACTTTGCGTTTACCGAATAACTCGACATTTCCTGACAAAGGTGTACTGGATTTCGCAGATACTAAAATTAATCGAAACACAGGTACGGTTGAGCTTAGAGCTGAATTTGATAACCCTGATGGCATAGTTATGCCTGGCTTATTTGTTACCTTAATCGTTGAAAGTACCAATAAACAGGAGCTGGCATTAATTCCACAAGTAGCGGTACAAGAAAACCAGCAAGGTAAGTTTGTACTTGTTGTTGATGATGAAAATAAAGTTGCTATGCGTATCGTCAAACTTGGTCGTCGCATTAATGCTATGTGGGTTGTTGAGTCAGGCTTAGAAGCTGGTGAAAAAGTCATAATCGAAGGTTTACAAAAAGTTCGCCAAGGTGCTGAAGTGAAAGCGGTTGAAAAAAACGTCGATGAGACAACTGGCACTATTTCTAGCAAAGCTAACTCTTAGGATTGAGATATGATCAGTAAAACTTTTATATCTCGCCCAAAGTTTGCCTTGGTAATATCGATTGTTATTACTATTGCGGGTTTAATTTCAATGGCATTGTTGCCAGTGAATATGTACCCGCAAATTACACCTCCGCAAGTTCAAATTAGTGCCAGTTACCCAGGTGCAAGTGCACAAATAGTTGAAGAGTCGGTGATCAGGCCCATAGAAGAGCAGGTTAATGGTGTTGAAGATATGATGTATATCGAATCAACATCTTCTAATAACGGTACGGCTAATATAACCGTGTACTTTAAGGTCGGAACAGACACAGATATAGCCCAAGTTAACGTACAAAACCGCGTCGCACTCGCTGAAGCAGGCTTACCTGAAGAGGTGAAACGTCAAGGTGTGTCGGTTAAGAAAAAATCGAGCTCGATGCTACTGGGTATTAACTTATATTCGAACCAAGAAAATATCGACGCAATTTTCTTGAGTAATTATGCGACAAACTATTTAACAGAGCCATTAGGGCGTATTAATGGAGTTGCATCTGCTGAAGTAATGGGCGAGCAAACTTATTCTATGCGCTTGTGGTTACGCCCTGATCGGATGGCATCACTTGGATTAACGGTGTCAGAGGTTCGAGCTGCGTTGCAAGAGCAAAATACCATAGTCGCTGCGGGTAAGCTTGGTGCTGCGCCTTCTGAACCGAGTCAGCAGTTTGAATATTCAATTCAAGCTAAAGGGCGCTTAAAAACCCCTGAAGAATTTGGTCAAACCATTATTCGCTCAAGCAAAGATGGCAACTTTGTACGCTTAAACGATATTGCACGTATTGAATTAGGTGCAGCAAGTTACAGTACAACAGCAAAGCTAAACCAGCAAGACACTGCGTTTATTGTTATTTATCAGCTGACAGAAGCGAATGCGACTCAAGTTGCTGCTGATGTAAAAGCACGTATGGCAGAGCTTGCTAAACAGCTACCGGATGGTGTTGAGTACTCAATTCCTTACGACACAACAGAGTTCATCAATCGTTCTATTGACGAAGTGGTTATTACTCTTGTTCAAGCGGTCGGCTTGGTTATTTTAGTCGTGTTTTTATTCTTACAAAATTGGCGCGCTACGCTTATTCCAACGGTTGCTATTCCAGTATCGTTAGTGGGGACTTTCGCGTTTATGATGATGATGGATTACTCCATCAACTTGATCACTTTATTCGGTTTAGTCCTTGCAATAGGTATTGTTGTGGATGATGCCATTATTGTAATTGAAAACGTTGAGCGAATACTTAAAGAAGAAAAATTGCCAATTAAAGAAGCGGTCACAAAAGCGATGGAGCAGGTATCGGGGCCAATAGTGGCAACGACCTTAGTATTGCTTGCGGTGTTTGTGCCTGTTGGCTTTATGCCCGGAATAACAGGGGAGCTTTATAAACAGTTCTCGGTGACTATTTCGTTTGCGGTACTCATTTCTTCTTTAAACGCACTGACATTAAGCCCTGCTTTGTGTGCTTTATTGTTAAATGAAAAGGCCATGAAGCCGATTAAATGGTTAGCGCCTTTCGAAAATATTATTACTCGCTCGACCAGTGGCTACAGTAAGGTTATTCAATTTATCTTAAAACGCACAGCAAGAATGGCGCTGTTCGCAGTGGTTATTTTTGCTGCGGCAGGGTGGTTGGTGAAAACAGTTCCTACGGGCTTTGTTCCAGCAGAAGACCAAGGATTTCTTTTTGTTGATGTGCAATTACCTGATGCCGCAGCAAGCGGTCGTACTAAAGAAGTGATGCACAAATTGGGTGATATAGTGAAAAATGAACCTGCCGCAACCGATTTTATTGCGGTATCTGGCTTTTCATTACTAGGTGGTGCAGGTTCTAATAATGCTTTGGGTATCGTCGTGCTCAAAGATTGGGAAGAGCGTACAAGTCCGGAGCTTGGATTACGCGCGGTACTGACGCGTTTAATGGGTCAGTTTTGGGCTATGCCAGATGCGCAAATTATGGCATTTAATCCTCCTTCAATACCGGGTCTTGGCACGAGTGCTGGCTTTGAGTTTAGATTACAAGACAGCGAAGGGCGTGAGCCTGCTGAGCTTGCACAAGTGTTAAATGGCCTGATTTATGAAGCCAACCAGCGTCCAGAGCTTTCTAATGTTTACAGTACATTTAGAGCGAACGTTCCACAGTATTTTCTTGAAATTGACCGTAATAAGGCAAAAGCTCAAGGGGTAGCGCTTAGTGATATTTTCTTAACTTTACAGGCGCAATTAGGGTCGTTATACATTAATGACTTTAACCAATTTAGCCGTACTTACCGCGTTATCATGCAGGCGGAAAGCCGTTTTCGTCAAAACCCTGCAGACTTGCAGTACTACTATGTACGAAATGATGAGGGGGCAATGGTGCCGCTCACCACTTTAGCTAAACTTGAGCCAATTCTTGGTCCAACAAGTTTGACCCATTTTAATTTATATCGCAGCGCCAGTATTAGCGGACAGCCAGCAGCGGGTTATGCCAGTGGTGATGCTATTAAAGCAATGCAAGAGTTGGCTGAGCAGCTACCAACGGGCTATGTCTATGAGTGGGCTGGGCAATCGAAACAAGAGATTGAAGCCGGAAATATGGCGCCCATCTTGTTTGGCTTAGCGGTGGTGTTTGTTTATCTATTCTTAGTAGCGCAATACGAAAGTTGGACAATTCCGTTCTCGGTAATTGCAGCGGTACCGCTGGCGTTATTTGGCGCCATGCTTGCGCTATATGTGATTGGTATGGAAAACAACATCTATGCGCAGGTTGGTTTAGTGCTCCTGATTGGTCTATCCACCAAGACCGCTATTTTAATTGTTGAATTTGCTATGGAAGAGCGCGCGGCAGGTAAAAGTATTTTTGAAGCGGCTCTTAACGCTGCAAGATTACGCTTTAGGGCTGTATTAATGACGGCACTCTCGTTTGTGCTTGGTGTATTACCGCTGGTGTTTGCAAGTGGCGCAGGGGCCGGTAGTCGTATATCGCTCGGTATTACCGTGTTATTTGGGATGCTAGCTGCAACCATCTTTGGCACCTTGTTAGTTCCGCTATTTTATACATTAGTGCAATCAATGCGTGAAAAAATAAAAGGCACAGCGAGTTCAGAGTAAAAATTCTTAAAATTACAAAAAAGTCAGGGTAACCTGGCTTTTTTTTTGGTAAAACTCAAAAGAGGTTTGTTATCATAGCCGAATTCAAAGCGATACACATGTGCAGAGGTTTAAGGAATGGCTGGTCCACGCTTATACAGTGAAGAAGAAGTAACTCATCAGGCTTATGATATCTTTTTAGAGTTAGCGCCTGATAACTTAAGCGAGCAAGATATTGCTTATTTTAACGAGCACAGAGAAGAGCTTGGCTTTATTGAAGAAGGTGAGCCTGACGAGCAGTGGCAAGATTTTGTTGCACTAGAAATTGAACCTGAGCTGTTTGTGCAAGTCTTAGTAGGGCTTGAATTCGACAATCAAGATATTTTATTTGCGAAAATATTAATTAGCCGAGACAAAGATGCACCGTTTTGCCACATCCTATGGAAAGATAGCGAATAACTCTCCAGCCGATGTTTGACTCTACTTTTAGTTGTTTTAATTCAATAAAACGAATTATTTTGCCCGCCCTGCTCGTATGCAGTTGGCAGGCTTTTGCTGTTGATCCGTTTGAAGACTTTCATGAATACGGACAATTATCAGAAGAAGAAATTCATAAAATTCATAAAGGCGAGTTGCTGTATGGAGATATGGAGTTTGGCTTTATGGTAAGTCGTGGCAATACTAACTCAACTAGTTTCAAACTCAAAGGTAATCTCTACCAAGATTTTGAAAAATGGCGCAACCAATTTAAGCTCGATACTTTATACAAACGTGACCGCAATGAAGAAACCGGTGATGAAGAAGTCTCAGCTGATCGAATATTTGTATCAGGCCAAGGCAACTATAAGCTAAATGTGAAAAATGAGTCATTTTTTATTTATGGTGACTACGAGCGAGATAAATTTAGTGGTCTTGAGTTTAAGAGCACAGTAGCGACTGGTTACGGTAATCGCATTTATCAAGGCAGTAAGAATAAAGTCGATATCGATGTTGGCCCTGGTTTATATCGATCGGTGGCTGATCAAGATACGGCTACAGAAGAAGATCAAACAAAAACGGGTTATCTACTTCGTTTAGCGCTGCAGTGGGAGCGTACGGTCTCTGCGCGAACTCGCTTTAATCAAGACGTTAGTTATGAGCAATCGTTGTCAGGGTTAAACTCGCGTTTAAAATCAGAAACCTCATTGATCAGCAAAATCATGGGTGATGTTTCACTCAAATTTACCTATATGTATCGCTATAACTCAAAACCAGAGGAAGATAAGCTTAAGTACGATTCTGAGCTGAGTGCGACTTTTGTTTATAGCTTTTAAGAGAATACCTCACTATGTATCAACATAAGCAGTACGCTATTTTTATTTTTGTTATATTAGGCTGGATTGGCGGCTTCATCGCCTTAGCTTGGAATTTAATTGGTGCAGATATTCCGCTCATGGTGTTTAGCGCTATTTTGGTGCTGGTGGCCTTTTTATTCCATGGTTTAACCATCAAGGTCAACGATAAAACCGTTAGCTGGGCATTTGGACCTGGTGTATTTGGTAAAACAGTAGCTTTTGATGAGATTGAGTCTGTTCGAGCTGTAAGTAACTCATTTCGACATGGCATAGGCCTTCGTATTACTCATGATGGTTGGGTTTATAGTGTATCAGGATTCAGTGCTGTAGAACTGGCAATGAAAGACGGTACTCACTATCGCTTAGGAACCAACGACCAAGATGGTTTACTTGCTGCACTTAAATTGCATATTACTGAAGCAGTACCAGAAATTAGCAAAGAGGCTACGTCAGAAGCAGAGTAAATGATCAGCTATTTGACAGCAGTATATAGACATAAAAAAAGCGCCATAGGCGCTTTTTTTATGTCTATATTTTAATGGCTGTGACCACAACCACCTTCACCGTGCACATGACCATGTGCTAACTCTTCTTCAGTTGCATCGCGTACTTCAAGTACTTCAACATCAAAATGTAGCGTAATACCTGAAAGAGGGTGGTTACCATCTACAATGACGTCTTCGTCTTGAATTTCGATGATCATCACTGATTGGTCGCCAGCATCTGTCGTAGCGCGGAACTGCATACCAACTTCAATTTCCATACCTTCAAACATTGATTTTGGTACTGCTTGCATTAGGTCATCGTGACGCTCACCATAGCCTTGCTCTGGTTCAACGGTTACGCTGAATGTGTCGCCTGCTTCTTTACCTAATAGCGCATTTTCGAGGCCTGGAATTAAGTAACCTGTGCCAACGATGAACACTAGTGGCTCACCATCGAAAGAGTTGTCGATGGTGTTTTTGTTATTATCCAATACTGAATAATGCATTTTTACCACTTTGTTTGCTGCTACGATCATAGTCATTCCTATTTATTCATCTTCGAGAGAGTAAGGCAGAGCTTGAATTGATAACTCTACCTGAGGGAGGTGTTTTGCCCGCAAAATTTGGCCTGCTTCATTATCGTTAGGAAGCACAACCAGACCCATTAAGGTTTGCGTTTGTTGATTATAACTTTGGCTGATAAGCTTGCCGGCACGGCGCCAGTTTTCGCCCATTTGTGTTTCAAGTTCAAGCTCATCAAGTAAGCCTTCAGCTTTGCCTGACACGATATACATAGCACGTTTATTTTTGCCTAGGTATTTCATACGGGCTACGGTTTCTTGCCCTGTGTAGCAGCCTTTTCTGAAACTGATACCACCGAGCGCTTGCAAGTTAACCATTTGCGGTACGTATTCACCAATAGCATCGCTATTTAATGATGGCTCACCAGCTGCAATAGCTGCTTGTTGCCATGGAGCGTCATCTTCAAGCGCTATTACGTTATCAGGTAAGCTAAACTCATCATTGACCATAAGTAATACGCGGTTATTTGCAAGCTTGAGGGCTTTACCGTCAGCAAAATCGACTGCGCTATGCTCATCATCAAAAGTAATTGCTAAGGTTTCTAAAGCCGCTGTTAGGTCATCACCTAATAAGCCAATTAGCTGTTTTTCAGATTGCTGAATTTCTACTTGCGAAAATACAGCATATTTTTTTAACTCGACTAGAGATTGTTCTACCTCAGGCTTTGAACCTGCCAGGTAATAGCTGTCAAGGTGAGAAAACAACCTAAACACACCCCAAAGTTTGCCTTTTGCATTACAGTGGCCAGCCCAAAGGAAGTTATCATTGCTTAACTTGTTGATATCTTGCGTGATTTGTCCGTGAAGGTAAGATAACTTATCTTTGCCTGTCAGGCTGATAAGTGAATAAGATAAAGGACATGCGTAAACAGTCGACATAAAAACCTTCTTTACGATATGAATGAGCGCTAATGATAACTTAGTTAGGGTAGCAATTTAAATAGCTGTTTATTCGATAGCAATTTGGTAAACTGCAGACAAATAAGTACGAGGTTTAAAATGACTGAAATTCACAGTAAAGAACGTATTCGTTGGGCATGCCGTCGCGGTATGTTAGAACTAGATGTTTTATTTATGCCATTCGTTGAAGAAGCGTTTGACTCACTATCAAAAGAACAGCAAGCTGTTTTTCAACGCTTACTTGAGTGCGATGATCCTGATTTATTCGCATGGTTTATGGGTCACGAAGAGTGTAAGGACCCAGAGCTAAACGGTATGGTCGCGTTAATTTTAGACCGAGTTCGTGTATAGATTTACCGTTACAAATAACACCACAGACCACAAACCCTTTGTGGTCTTTTTTTGCTTGATAGCCATCATATTATGCTTTGCTTACCAGCATGTTATTGCTCAGCTTTTGGCGTGTTTAGCTTGTCTTTTTCTAGCCATTCTGTGTTTTAAAAAAGCCCAACATGCGCAGCCTGAAAATGGCGTTATTATTTTAGAGCAAGCAGAGCTTAGGTTCGTGAACGACAATCTTAAAATTCAAGGCCAGATAATGGCTAAAAGTTATGTGTTTGCTAATTTTGTAGTGCTAAGGCTGGCGGGGTTTTATAAATCACACTGGCTGATAATTAATGCAGCCAGTGTTGATGAAATGAGTTATTCGCGGTTAAAGCGTGCGATTATTGCAGTGCAGCAACCGTCTTAGGGGTTAAAATTGTTGGTGTGGGATTCTCGTTTTGCTCAGGATAATCAATAGTGTAATGAAGGCCACGGCTTTCTTTGCGCTCAAGTGCGCTGCGAATAATAAGCTCTGCGACCTGCACTAAGTTTCGAAGTTCTAACAAATTATTTGTAACCCTAAAGTTAGCGTAGTAATCATGAATTTCTTGCTGTAGTAACTCTACTCGGTGAAGCGCGCGCTCTAAGCGTTTTGTAGAACGGACAATACCGACGTAATCCCACATAAATAATCTTAGCTCATGCCAATTATGGGTAATAACAATTTCTTCGTCTGAGTTAGTTACACGACTTTCATCCCATAGTGGTAAAGCTTCAAGGGCTGGGCTTGAATCTATTTTGCTTAAAATATCCTTTGCGGCAGCATGAGCAAATACAATACATTCAAGTAGTGAGTTACTGGCCATGCGATTAGCACCATGTAAGCCTGTGTAAGCTACTTCGCCAACCGCATAAAGGTTGTCTAAATCTGTGCGGCCATTGAAGTCGGTCATAACACCACCGCAGGTATAGTGTGCAGCGGGTACTACCGGAATGGCTTCTTTGGTAATGTCGAGACCAACACTTAAGCATTTTGCGTAGATAGTCGGGAAATGCTCAATGATAAAATCTTTTTCTTTATGACTAATATCAAGGTATACACAGTTCGCGCCAAGGCGTTTCATTTCAAAATCGATAGCGCGAGCAACGATATCGCGAGGAGCAAGTTCTCCGCGTTCGTCAAAATCTTTCATAAAGCGGGTGCCGTCAGGGCGTTTTAAGTAAGCTCCCTCACCTCGCATTGCTTCTGTGATTAAAAAGTTTTGCAGTTCTGGGTGATATAAACTAGTTGGGTGGAATTGATTAAACTCCATATTAGCGACACGACACCCAGCGCGCCATGCCATAGCGATACCATCACCACTGGATACATCAGGGTTAGAGGTATATAAGTACACTTTACTTGCACCACCTGTTGCAAGTGAAACGAACTTTGCTTTAATTGTTTCAACTTTTTTATCGACACAGTTCCAAACATATAAGCCATGAACATGTTTGCCTTTTTTAGCTAGGCTTTTATCAGTGATTAAATCAATGGCATTGTAGTTTTCTAATAGGGTGATATTAGGGTGTGCTTGAACTTGGCTAATTAAGGTCGTTTGTACTGCACGACCTGTAGCATCAGCAGCATGTAATATGCGACGATGACTGTGACCGCCTTCGCGGGTTAAATGGAAACGTTCTTTACCTTTTGAATCAAATTCCATATCAAAAGGCACGCCTTGTTCAATGAGCCACTTTAAACACTTTTTAGCATTGCTAGCGGTGTAGTGGACTGCGTCGCGGTCACATAATCCGCCACCTGCATCCAACGTGTCTTCAACATGAGATTCAATGCTGTCATTCTTTTTGTCAAATACTGCTGCAATACCACCTTGAGCATATAAGGTAGAACCTTCGGTTAACGCTCCTTTACTAAGTACTGTCACTTTACAGTGATTAGCTAGAGATAAAGCAAGAGAAAGGCCAGCGGCGCCGCTGCCAATGATAGCGACATCAGTAATGTGATGTTTATTTTGGTTCATGTCTGTGGTCTTTGCGGTTACAATGCTCGGCTAGTAGTGCCAAAAGTTTGAGCAAATAAATTTTTATGTGGTATACGTATATGTACCATATTTGCTTTAACACTATTAGTCATTTTAATACGTTATACCAATCTTATTAGTTTTATCGTCACATAAACAGTTTATTGTTAACTGTTTTGAATTGTGAATTTAATATAGATAACCGTTGATTTTTAGGCAGTTATTAGGATTTCCGTGTAATAAGATTGGTATGACTCAATTTATTTGCGTGCTATTTTATAAAAAAATCATTTTAAACTGAACTTTTATATTCATGGTGCAGTCAGAGTTTGTGTAAACAATGGCGAGTATATGAATAGCAAGCAAGAATCAAACAGAGGAGTACCGGCTCGAATGAGCGAGCAGGATTTGGATTTAGCGCTAGTTAAAAGGGTCCAGCAAGGAGATAAAAACGCCTTCAACCTATTAGTTAGAAAATATCAGAATAAAATTGCAGGTTTGATTTCACGTTATGTATCAAACCAAGGTGATGTTGCTGATGTCGCACAAGAAGCCTTTATTAAAGCCTACCGTGCATTGCCTAACTTTAGAGGGGATAGCGCCTTTTATACTTGGTTATACCGTATCGCCGTAAATTGTGCTAAAAATTACTTAGTTGCTCAGGGCCGTAAGCCCCCAGCTAACGATGTTGATGCCGAAGAGGCAGAGTTTTATGACAGTGCTGATGCTATGCGTTCAAACGCATCGCCAGAAAACCTGTTATTAAGTGACGAAGTACGTGCTGTAATTTTTAATACGATTGATAGTTTGCCTGAAGATCTTAAAACCGCGATTACCCTTCGTGAAATTGAAGGTATGAGCTATGAAGAAATAGCCGTGGTTATGGATTGTCCTGTGGGAACGGTACGTTCACGTATTTTCCGTGCCCGTGAGGCGATTGATAATAAATTGAACCCATTAATAGGTGAGTCTTAGTATGACAAAAGCAGACGTTAACAAGTTGGATAATGAGCAGTTATCCGCGTTACTTGACGGCGAGCAGCAGTTAACTGATCAAGCGATCACAAACGACGATGTGTCTACATTTGGTCGTTACGCAATGATTGGTGATGTAATGCGTGCTGAGGCAAATAATAACGCTTTTAACTTTGACATTGCAGATGCAGTGGCTGAAGCACTTGAGCAAGAACCTGTATACGCTGATTTCGCGAATAAAACAACGGTACCAAAAAGCGAAGAAATCGTGGCGGCAACAGGCACAGATAACGTAGTAGCATTTAATTGGCGTCGTCCATTTGCCCAAGTGGCAATTGCTGCCAGTGTTGCTATGTTTGCGATTGTGGGCGTACAAACTTTGCCACAAAACACCGAAGTACCACAAAATGACATTCCAACCTTACAAACAGTACCGTTAACCGGTATGGCTTCTCCGGTAAGTTACTCATCTGAGAAACCTGCGTTAGAGAATGCTCAGCAAGGTTTACGTGAATTACAACAGCAACGTATTGGTGCATTAGTTCTTGAACATCAACGTCAAGCGCGTGTTGCATATTCGCTAGAAGAATCGCAAACTGCAGAAAATGCAGAAGAGGAAAAAAACTAATTAAATGAAAGTTTTTACTTTTATTTTGTCGCTGGTATTAACGGCCCCTGCCATTGCTAGCGACGAAAATCCCGCCAAAACATTATTACATGATATGGCTACGGCCGTTCATACTCGCAATTTTGATGCATCGTTTGTAGTTGTAAAAGGCCAAGCGATGGAACCGTATCGATGGTTACATGCAAAACAAAATGATATCGAACTTGAGCATTTAAGTTTGCTTAACGGTGCTGGTCTTGAAATGGTGCGTGTTGATGATCAAGTTACTTATTTTGAACCGCATTCTGAGCCTTATTCAGTCAAAACAGACTCTATAGCTGGCCCTATTCCCGAAGTGCTTTTTAAAGACATCGATAGACTAAGTGCTCATTATGACTTTGTTCTTGGCGGTAAAGGTCGTATTGCTGGTCGTTCTGCACAGTTAGTGCGCATCGAATCTAAAGATGAATACAAATATAACTATTGGATCTGGCTTGATACAGAGTCTTCGTTGTTACTTAAATCAGCCTATGTAAATCACAAAGGTGAGATGCTAGAGCAATTACAACTAACTCATATTAGCGTTACAGAGCAACCTGCGCCGATGTTAGTTGAAATGCAAAACCGTGAGTTTCCTGCTGTGCTTTCAACGAATGATATTGCCAGTGATAGCGACGGCGCAGCGAATGATTGGAAAATTGGCTGGCTCCCTGATGGCTTTAAGCTGTTAAAATCAGACCGTCATAAACTCGACTTAAACAATGAACTTGCTGACTATTATTTATATTCAGATGGGTTTGTTGAAGTATCTGTTTTTATTCAAAGACCCTTACCCGGTAAACGTGCAAGTGGTGCTTTAACATCAGGTGCGACGACGGTCTATGTTCACAATGGTGGTAGCTTTGATGTATCGGTTGTTGGTAATATCCCAGCTATGACAGCCAAAGCTATAGCAGAGTCGGTAGCGCGACCTCTTTAAATTATGATTGAACAAACACTCTCTGTCGTGTCAGTTAAAGGCACGACAGCGAATTTAGAAGCAGAGCAAAAGCAAGCTTGCGCTGGCTGTAATGGTCGCTGCGGTTCGCAGATCTTTGCTAAGCTGTTCGGAACAGCAAAAAAAACCTTTCCTTATACATTCGAAAAAGAGCTACAGGTAGGGCAAAAAGTAACCTTGGCACTCGATGATAGCCACTTGGTCAAACATGCAATGGCTGTTTATATGCTACCACTTTTGTTTAGTTTAGGGTTTGCTTTAATCGCATTTGCGGCTTTTTCGCTTGCTGAAGGCTGGCAAATTTTAGCAGCCGTCATTGGTGGCTTAACGGGCTATGTGATAGCTAAATCAAGGGTTAAGAGCCTAAAGCATGATATTAAAGTAATAAAAATTCACCCAATTGCTATTCCTTTCACTCAAATAGATGGTGATTAAAGCCAATTAAATGTAAAATTGCCGCTTTATACACTTAGTCCATTTTATATAGAAGTTTAGAATCCAGTTTATGAAGCATATCCGTAATTTTTCGATCATCGCCCATATTGACCATGGTAAATCGACTCTCTCTGACCGTCTTATCCAAGTTTGTGGTGGTTTAACAGACCGTGAAATGCAGCAGCAGGTGTTAGATTCAATGGACATTGAGCGTGAGCGTGGTATTACCATCAAAGCGCAAAGTGTAACGCTAAATTATAAAGCTAAAGACGGCGAAACATACCAGTTAAACTTTATCGACACGCCAGGACACGTTGACTTCACATACGAAGTATCGCGTTCATTGGCAGCCTGTGAAGGTGCACTTTTAGTTGTTGATGCGGGTCAAGGTGTAGAAGCACAAACCTTAGCTAACTGCTACACAGCAATTGAAATGGACTTAGAAGTTATTCCAGTTCTAAATAAGATCGACTTACCACAAGCTGATCCACTTCGTGTAGCAGAAGAAATTGAAGACATCATTGGTATCGATGCCCTAGATGCTGTGCAATGTAGTGCTAAAACAGGTATTGGTATTGAAGAAGTACTCGAAATCATTGTTAAAGATATCCCGCCACCAGAAGGCGACAAAGATAAGCCACTACAAGCGCTTATCATTGACTCATGGTTTGACCCATACCAAGGTGTTGTATCATTAGTACGTATTAAACACGGTGAATTACGCTCAGGCGATAAAATTAAGATCATGTCGAATGATCAAGTTCATATCGCAGATAAAGTAGGTATTTTTACACCAAAGCAAACTAACACGGGCATCTTGAAAACCGGTGAAGTTGGCTTCGTAATTGCGGGTATTAAAGAAATTCATGGTGCACCAGTAGGTGATACTATTACTTTACAGCGTAACTCTGCTCCAGAGCGCTTACCAGGCTTCCAGCGTATTAAACCACAGGTTTACGCAGGTATGTTCCCAATTTCATCTGATGACTATGAATCATTCCGTGATGCGCTTGATAAACTGAGTTTGAACGATGCTTCGTTATTCTTCGAGCCAGAAAACTCAACAGCACTAGGCTTTGGTTTCCGATGTGGCTTCTTAGGTATGCTTCACATGGAAATCATCCAAGAGCGTCTTGAGCGTGAATACGACATTGATCTTATTACAACTGCACCAACAGTAATTTACGAAGTAGAGACTAAAGACGGAACTAAACAGATAGATAACCCGTCTGACTTACCGCCAGTGAATAATATTCTTGAAATCCGTGAGCCAATTGTTGAAGCTAACATATTAGTACCGCAAGAATTTTTAGGTAACGTAATTACGCTTTGTGTTGAAAAGCGTGGTATGCAAACTAAAATGAGCTACCATGGTAAGCAAGTTGCGGTGACGTACGAATTACCGATGGCTGAAGTAGTAATGGACTTCTTCGATAAGTTAAAATCAACAAGCCGTGGTTTTGCATCACTTGATTATAACTTTAAACATTTCCAAGCTTCAGACATGGTACGTGTTGACGTATTGATTAATGGTGAGCGTGTTGATGCGTTAGCTATTATTGTACACCGCGATATTGCACAATCACGTGGTCGTCAGTTAGCTGAAGCACTGAAAGACTTAATTCCACGTCAGCAGTTTGATATTGCGATTCAAGCAGCGATTGGGCAGCATGTTATTGCGCGTACAACAGTTAAGCAATTACGTAAAAACGTAATCGCGAAATGTTACGGTGGTGACGTGAGTCGTAAGAAAAAACTGCTACAAAAACAAAAAGAAGGTAAAAAGCGAATGAAGCAACTAGGTAACGTTGAAGTACCTCAAGATGCATTCTTAGCTATCCTTAAAGTTGGTAAATAATTAGAAGTAAATAAAGGAATTAATGCATGGCGGGTTACTTTTCTATTTTCTTAGTGTTGTTAACGCTAGGCTCAGGATTAATTTGGTTAATTGACCACTTTATGTTTGCGCCAAAGCGTCAGCAACGCATTGCCCTTGCTCAAAACGCGGCAGGTGGTGAGTTAGACGAAGAAACTGCTGCATTAATTGCGCCTGAGCCAAGTATCACTGAAACGGCTAAATCAATTTTTCCAATGATTGCGGCAATTACTATTTTCCGCTCTTTCATTTTTGAACCGTTTCAAATTCCATCGGGCTCAATGATGCCAACCTTATTGGTGGGTGACTTCATTTTGGTACAGAAGTACTCATATGGCATCAAAGATCCAATTTGGCGTAGTCAGTTAGTTGACGTTGATGAACCTGAACGTGGTGATATTGTGGTATTTAAATACCCATTAGACGAGCGTGTGGATTACATTAAACGTACGATTGGTTTACCAGGCGATAAAATTGTATATCGCAATAAGCACCTTTATATTCAGCCGAAATGCGCCGAAGGTGTGACTCAGCAAGGTGATTTGCTGTGTAATGAATACAACAAAATTGATATGGAAATCCTCAATAGTGACGAGTTCAAGCAGGGTTCTATGAATTTAGTGCGTTTAGAAGAAAACCTAAGCACAGTAAATCATAATATTTTGATTAACCCGCAAGCTCCTGAAATGAAAGGCCGTTATTATCAACAACCAGGTACACGCTCAGACGAGTGGGTTGTTCCTGCCGATCATTATTTCATGATGGGTGATAACCGTGATAATAGCCAAGATAGTCGCTTTTGGGGCTTTGTACCTAAAGAAAACTTGGTAGGTAAAGCCGTCTTTATATGGATGAGTTTTGAATTTGAAAATGGCCCAGATGACTTTTTACCAGGCTGGGTTCCAACTGGTGTTCGCTTTGAACGCCTAGGTAATATTCAGTAACGATGAAAAAAAACGTAACAGAGTTATACAACAGAATAGGTTATACATTTACTGATCAAGCTTTGCTTGAGCAGGCAATGACGCACCGTAGTCATAAAGGCCAACATAACGAGCGCTTAGAGTTTCTTGGCGACTCAATTTTGAGCTTTGTGATTGCAAATGCGCTATATACTAAATTTCCAAAAGCACGCGAAGGTGATTTAAGCCGTATGCGTTCGACCTTAGTTCGTGGTCAAACATTAGCTGAATTCGGCCTTGAATTTGGCTTAGGCGATTACTTACGCTTAGGTCCAGGTGAGCTTAAAAGCGGTGGTTTTCGCCGTGAATCAACCCTAGCTGATGCCGTTGAGGCGATTATTGGGGCAGTGTTCTTAGACTCAAACATTGAACAATGTGGTGAGTTAATTTTAAGCTGGTACGAGTCGCGTCTTGACGCAATTTCGCCGGGCTTAAATCAAAAAGATCCTAAAACATTACTTCAAGAATACTTACAAGCGCGCAAATTATCGTTACCTGGCTACACTGTAATAGATACAAAAGGCCAAGCGCACAATCAAACATTCACGGTTGAATGTATTGTTGAAGGGATGGATAGCATTATCTCAGTAGGTAGCTCTCGTCGTAAAGCTGAGCAAAAAGCCGCTGAAAAAGCCTTAAAGATACTTAAAAATGAATCTTGATGATTTAATTAGCAAAGAACCTGCAGAGCTAGACACGCACTGCGGGATGGTTGCCATTGTTGGCCGCCCAAATGTAGGTAAATCAACCTTACTTAACTATATTGTTGAGCAGAAGGTGTCGATTACTTCTCGTAAGCCACAAACTACACGTCACCGTATCATGGGTATTCATACCGAAGGTAAATACCAAGCTGTTTATGTGGATACACCTGGCTTACACGTTGAAGAAAAACGCGCTATTAACCGATTAATGAATCGTGCTGCATCAAGCTCAATTGGCGATGTAGAACTTATAATCTTTGTGGTTGAAGGCACACACTGGAATGAAGATGATGAGATGGTGCTAAACAAAGTACGTCAAAGTGGTCGTCCAGTGTTATTAGTTATGAATAAAATTGACCAAGTTAAAGACCGTGATTTAGTGCTTCCGCACATGCAGTTTTTGGGTGGTAAATTTGATTTTGTGGCTATTATTCCAGTCTCTGCAAAGCAGGGTAAAAATATTGATTTAATCAAAGATGAAGTGAAAAAGCGTTTACCGCTTTGTGAGTTTTACTTTCCTGAAGACTACGTAACAGACCGTTCAATGCGCTTTATGGCGGCAGAAGTTATTCGTGAAAAGCTGATGCGTTTTATGGGTGATGAGCTTCCATATTCAGTCACCGTTGAAATCGAGCAGTTTAAATGGCTAGAAAACGGTGTTTGGCAAATTAATGGCTTGATCCTTGTTGAGCGTGAAACGCAAAAACGCATGGTGATCGGCAATAAAGGCGAAAAGTTGAAAGTGATTGGCCGTGAAGCTCGTAAAGACCTTGAAGACATGCTGGATAACAAAGTCTTTTTAGAACTTTGGGTAAAAGTGAAGTCTGGCTGGGCTGACGATGAGCGTGCGCTACGTAGCCTTGGCTATGGTGAAGACTAAGTAAAGTCTTACACTCCATGGACAGCGAATTCTACACAGCATACTTGCTGCACCGACGTCCTTTTAGTGACTCGCAAGTAATGCTTGATATGCTGGTAGAAGGCGTAGGTCAGCTGAGAATGCTGGCGCGCATTAGTGGTCGCCAGGCCACTAAACATAAAGCACAACTACAACCTTTTCAATCTCTGCTCGTGCAATACAGCGGTAAGTCAGATTTAAAATACATCAATCGTTTTGAGCCCCATGGCGGGCAAACCGTACTGTCGGGTACTCAACTCTATTGCGGTTTTTATTTGAACGAATTAACCAACCGTATCGTACCTATCAATGAGCCGATGGAAAGTGTTTATCATCTTTATAAGAAGCATCTCGACGAATTATCAACGACTAAAAACCTACAAGCTGTACTACGCTCTTATGAGTTTCAACTGTTAGAGATGCTTGGATATGGCGTAGATTTTAGTGTTGATGCTGAAGGTGATGTAATTAACGATGCAGCAA
Organism: Pseudoalteromonas sp. Isolate3; assembly: GCF_022398505.1. Classification (NCBI taxonomy): domain Bacteria; kingdom Pseudomonadati; phylum Pseudomonadota; class Gammaproteobacteria; order Alteromonadales; family Pseudoalteromonadaceae; genus Pseudoalteromonas; species Pseudoalteromonas sp. Isolate3. Next base: position 22,785 of record NZ_JAKEVN010000030.1, read on the forward strand.
ATTATCAGTACTTTGCTGAATACGGTTTCTTGCTGCATGACGACCCCCATAGTGGCTTTTCAGGGAAGCAATTAAATGCCATAGCAGCTCATGACTTTAGCGCCCCTGATGTGTTATATATGGCAAAGCAATTAAGTCGATACTTACTCAAGCCTTTACTTGGCAAAAAGCCATTAAAAAGCCGTGAGTTATTTATTAAGTAGGCTGATGAGCAGCCTTGAATCGTTGTTTTAAACAGGTAAAAAAATGAAAGATATTCTTCTTGGTGTAAACGTTGATCACATTGCCACTTTACGCCAAGCGCGTGGCACGAGTTACCCAGATCCTGCGCATGCCGCAGCTGTTGCAGAGCATGCTGGTGCAGATGGTATCACCATCCATTTGCGGGAAGACCGTCGTCATATTCAAGACCGTGACGTATATGTGATGGCAAAAACGATTCAAACACGTATGAATCTTGAAATTGCAGTCACTGATGAAATGATCGGCATCGCCCTTGAAGTAAAACCTGCTTATGTTTGTTTAGTGCCTGAAAAACGTGAAGAGCTAACTACTGAGGGTGGTCTTGACGTTGTGGGTAATTTTGAAAAGGTAAAAGCAGCAACAGAAAAACTGACAGCTGCGGGAATTAAGGTTTCGTTATTTATTGATGCTGACAATGCACAACTTGACGCTGCAAAAGCTTGTAATGCACCATACGTTGAAATTCACACAGGTGCTTATGCCGATGCAGAGAATGACGAAGAACTTCACACAGAACTTGAACGTATTCGTAACGGCGTACAATATGCCGATAGCTTGGGTTTAATTGTTAATGCAGGCCATGGTCTTCATTATCACAATGTAAAACCAATTGCTGCAATGCCAGAAATTTACGAATTAAACATTGGTCATGCGATTATTGCGCGTGCAGCGATTGATGGCTTAGAAAAAGCAGTAAGCGATATGAAGCGCCTGATGATTGAAGCGCGTTTGTAAACATACGCTTTAATCTGTCAGCCCTTTATTGGCGCTGGCAAGTTTTGAATCGAGAGCGCGATGGATGCGATATCCACCGCGCTTTTTATTTACTTAAGTAAACTATCAATTGTGCAAGCAATGAAGCTAGCCAAGGTGAAAGGCAAAGTAGGGCGACTAAATACTGATGTTTTTTCTTAAAATTTTTTAAAACACCATCATCTATTGCCGACAATTCGCCTTTCTTGATTGAATGAAACACAATTGAGTTAGGTTTTGCTTTCATTAAGCGGGCTTGGCTTTCGTATGTTTGCCACTGCTCTGTGTAATTGGTTTTTACGTAATTATTAGCTTCAATACTTAGTTTTTTATAGCGGAGAAAAAACCAAGTGAGTGAAATAGCACTAAAGACGATAAGTAAGATAAAGTACAAAGCAAGTTACCTCGTATATTTAACAACGCGTGTACCCGTAGAATAAATAATATCGTTACTAGGGCATGAATAGTTAGGCTTGAGTGCTTTGCAAGATTGCTCAGGTGTATCAAAACAAAAATCAAAGCGGGTTTGGGTTTTCACAGCTTTATCAGTAATATTTTTCGCAAGCTCATTCCAATGCCAATTAGTGATAACATCTTTTGCCGCACTGGCAAATACAGGGTTTGTAGAGGCTATTACTCGAATATCTTCAATCTCATTTTTTGGCGTAATGACATACTCAATGGTCGCGCAGCCTTCTGCTGCTTGGAGCACCGCTTTTTTCGGATATCTGGCAGGAAAACGCTCAAGTTGCTGCCATTTTGTTGCTTTTAATTCATCATAGCTAACAGCTAAATCCGCATACTCTAGTTCCATTGGTTTATTTGTAGTTGAAGTACAGCCAAACACAAGTAAACAGCCAGCTAGAATTAGATAGTTTTTCATTAATATACTCCTTTATATCTTTTTTTTGAGTGCTTTTTATCGTTGCGGTTCAACCATACCTGCATCACTTAACAAATTATTTAGCTCATCAATCAACTCAAACAATTCAGGTTCAATGTAATTTAAATCGCAATCGCTTTTTAGTGATGTTTCGAGTGTTTCGGCAAGTGATTTTAGTTTTGGTACGCCGGTGTAACAACACGCGCCATGGAATTTGTGCACTATGCTAAGTACATGTTCACAATCTTCTTTTTCTATAGCTTCATTAAGTAGGCGTAAGGTTTCAGGTACACTGAGTAATAACATGTTGAGCATTTCTAGTGCTAACTCTTCTTTACCGCCAGCGCGTTGTAGCGCTAATTGCCAATCAAGGCGGGCACTTTCAAATGGAGGTTCTGAGTCAACTGTGGCAGCTTTGCTTCGTTCGCGATTAATCGGCGATTGTGGGCTATGATCGCTAATTATTTGTTTTAGCATATCTTCATCAATAGGCTTAGTTAAGTAACCTTTAAAACCATCTTTAAGCAGCTGTTCTTTTTCACCCGCTAATGCGTGAGCAGTAACGGCAATGATTGGCGTATCTTCATTGAGAGATGACTCGCGGATAAGTTTACATGCGGTAATACCATCCATAATTGGCATTTGGATGTCCATGAAGATCAAGTCATACTTATGGCTTTTACTTAGACTGTAGGCTTGTGAGCCGTTGTGTGCCGTATCAATTAGCTCAATCTGTTCTTCAAGTAAGGTGCAAATAAGCTTTAGGTTGGCATCATTATCGTCTACAACTAGTACTTTTAGAGGTAATAACTTTTCAGTGCCTTGTTCAATGTTATGCACTGGATGGTCAAGACGATAAGGGGCAGCAAGTACTTCACATAATTTACGATGGTTAAGTGGTTTGCTTAAGCAAGCATCTGCGCCACTACCCACAAAGGCTTCGCGCATATTGTGCGAGACCGTATTGAGCATAATATATAAATAATCAGTGACTGGGCGCACTGCTTTTACATAACTCTTAAGTTGCTGCATATCGTCAATTGTGGCGGTATGACCAATGATACAAATATCGTAACTGAAGTCTTTATTGATCTCATTTAAGAAGCTTTCTTCATCTATACAAGCGGTAACGCGAGTTTGCCATTCATGTAAAAGCGATAAGGTTGCTTGATGTGTATGCTCATGAGGCTCAAGGTAAAGAATACGTTTATTAATCAATGATTGGGTCGGTAAGTCACTAGTAATTGAGTTACTTGGCGTTCTGAATACGGCATTGAATGTAAAGCAGGTGCCATTACCAGGTGCTGAGTTCAGGGTAATACGACCATTCATCGCTTCAACAATGTGTTTGGTGATGATTAAACCAAGACCTGTGCCACCAAATTTACGGGTGATACTTGAGTCTGCTTGGCCAAATGGTGTAAACAAGGCATCTTGTTTATCCATTGGGATGCCCACACCAGTATCGGTGACAGACACTAAAATAGAGGCGCGCTCTTCATCTAATAAGCGGTAGCCAACATCAACCTTGATTGAGCCTTTTTCAGTAAATTTAATGGCATTACTTATAAGATTTATCAAAATTTGTTTAAAGCGGGTCGGGTCGCCAGTTAGATTGTCAGGTACTTGTGGATGGATAAATATCGATAGCTCAAGTTGTTTTTCGTGTGCACTTGGTGCTAACAAGGTCATAACTTCATTAATATTGTCACGGAGCTGGAATTGCATTGACTCAAGCTCCATGGCACCGGCTTCTAATTTAGAAAAGTCTAAAATGTCACTGATAATCGTTAATAAGCTATTTGCAGATAGCTCAATAGTATCGAGGTAATCTTTTTGATGCTTATTAAGCGGGGTTTTATAAAGCTGACGCGTAAAGCCAATTACACCATTTAAAGGCGTACGTAATTCGTGACTCATTTTGGCTAAAAAGTCTGATTTAACACGGTTAGCGTCTTGCGCGTCTTTTTTGGCAATACTTAACTGAATATTCTGAGTTTCGTATTGTTCTAAGGTCTCGCGGTAATCAGAGGTTGCCTGATCAATATGCTTTTGCATCTCATCACGTTGCACTACCATGGTTTCTGAAATGGTATTTAAGCCTGTGCGTAATAACTCAAACTCACCAAACATTTTTTTATCAAGACCTGTATCTACTTTCCCTTCAATTAATTTGTCGGTAGCTAGTACTAACTTATTAAGTGGTTGAATAAACATGCGGGTCAACCTAAATGCTAATACGCTCGCAAGTACTAGTGCTATGAGTATCACCACGCCACTGACCAGTAAGGCGCGTTGCTGGCCGATAATGGCTTGTTGTTTATTAAGCATGATCACCACATTACCTAGTGATGCTTGATAGCTATTATGATTCCAAATCGTGTCTTGACGGCTATGATTAATAATGGCGGTAGAAAATGTTAGATAGTGATCAGAGTTGTGTACTTGAATCCCATCCATACTGTTAACATTGCTTTTAACAATTTCTTTGAATTCACTTTGATATTTACTAAAAATCACTAACTCATTGTTTTCATCGAAAATAGCAATTGATTGGATCGCAGGGGAGTGTTTGTTATGAGTATGGCTAACTAAGCGGGTTAGTAAGGCTTTATCACGCTTTAGTAATGGTTGTTCAACAGCAATGGCTAAGGGCTCAATAATAGTAACGCCCTGCTGATATAAAATTTCATCGAGCTCAATGTAACGATTTATTGTAAAATAACCGCCCAGCAACAAGCCTATGATCACAGTCGGTATAAGTGTAAGTATTAAGACTGAGTCACGTAAGCCAAATTTAGTCATAAAGAATGTTGTTATCATTATTATCGTTGTTTAAGAGTATATACTTAATCTCGCTTTATCAATAATTAAGGTGTTGCCCAATGGCACAGATTTTCAAAGCCAAAAAGAAATCCGTTTCGCAAAAAATGCTAACCCTCAATGTCACTGCTATGGACCATCAAGGACGAGGCGTTGCTAAGCAGGGAAGTAAAGTCTGTTTTGTTAATGGTGCTTTGCCGGGTGAAGAAGTAAAAGCGTTATTGATTGAAGATAAGGCACGCTTTGCCAGTGCTGATTGTAAAAAAGTACTATCAGCCTCAGCGCATAGGGTTACTCCTTTTTGTCAGCATTATCAGGTTTGTGGTGGTTGTCAGTTACAGCACCTTAATGCAGAACAACAATTGGTTGAAAAGCAAACTGCGGTTAGTCAGCTGTTTAGCAAGTTTGCCAAAGTTGATAACTTAAATTGGCAAGCACCTCTGCTTAGTGAAGAGCGCCATTACCGTCGCTCTGCGCGTATTGCTGTAATGCATGACAAAGCCGCAAAGAAAATGCGCGTAGGGTATCGAGCTCAAGGGTCTAAACAATTGGTGAGCATTGAAAACTGTGATGTGCTGAGTAGTACTTTTAAAGACGTTTTTTCAGTTTTTGATGTTCTTATCAACAGCCATTCAGGTCTTAGTAGTATTAGTCACCTACAATTATGTGAAGCTGATAATGCGGCCTTTGTGGTTATTAGGCATACCAAAGCTATTAATGCAGAGTTAAAAGCCATTGTCGTAGCGGCGTGTGATGAATATAGCTGGCGTGTTGTGTGGCAATCACACAGTGGTGAAATTGATCACAGTGACCATCCAATGCCGTACTACCAGATACCAGCTTATGATTTACGCTTTGAATTTGGCCTGGAAAACTTTATTCAAGTTAACCCCCAAGTGAACCAAGCTATGCTTCATCAAGCAAAACAGTGGCTTGATTTACAAGGTCATGAGCAGGTATTAGATTTATTTTGTGGTATTGGTAACTTTTCATTATTGATTGCAAAGTATGCTAAATATGTTATTGGTGTTGAAGGGGTCGATTCTGCGGTTGCATTAGCAAAACAAAATGCGCAAACTAACTCATTGTCGAATACCGATTTTTATTGTTTTGATTTAACAAAATCAATGCAATCAGCTGCTTGGTTTAGTGCCGAACTTGATGTGTTAGTGCTTGATCCATCACGTACTGGCGCAATGGCAATTTTAGAGCAGTTACCACTTACTCAGTTTAAAACGATTTTATACGTCTCTTGTGATCCTGTTACTTTAGCCCGTGACAGTGCACTTATTTTACAAGCAGGCTTTAGCATTGAAAAAATTGGGCTTATGAATATGTTCCCGCATACTGGGCATATTGAAACGATGGCGTTATTTCACAGGAGGTAAAGCGCACATGGTAGCCACTAGACAGTCACATCAGCTTACAAAGCCGAGTGATTTTGCCAGCCGTATCGAGCTGTTAGCGCTAACAGAAGACAAACATACCTTATTAGAGCAAGCTCACCAATTGTGTCTGCATTGCGATGATGCAAAACGTGAAAACACAGCCATTGAAATGGTAGAGATTTTAGCCGAGCTAAATTTAGATGCAGATTCACTTGCCACGGCTTTTTTAACACCTTATTTCTTAGCCGAAAAAATCTCGATTGAAACTGTGACCGACAAGCTTGGTGATCACGTTGCGTTATTACTAACAGGTGTAAGCCAAATGGCTACCATCAGCACCTTAGCCCATCAAGGCAAGGGCACTGTTCAAATTGATAATATCCGCCGTATGCTGCTAGCCATGGTTGAAGATGTGCGTGCAGTGGTGATAAAACTCGCTGAACAAGTATGCCATTTGCGTGATGTTAAAGACGCCAATGAAGAAGAGCGTGTAATTGCCGCTAAAGAAACACGTGACATTTTTGCACCCCTTGCTAACCGTTTAGGAATAGGTCAGCTTAAATGGGAACTTGAAGATCTTTCGTTTCGTTACCTGCACCCCGATACCTATAAAAATATCGCAAAACAGCTCGATGATAAGCGACTTGCTCGTGAAGCCTATATGGAAAATATGGTTGCTTTAGTAAAAGCACGCTTGGCCGAAGCGGGTATTGAGGGGGAAGTGTATGGCCGCCCGAAGCATATCTACAGTATCTACAAAAAAATGGCGCAGAAGAATTACGAATTCGATCAGCTGTTTGATATTCGTGCTATGCGCATTGTGGTGGAACGCCTGCAAGATTGTTACGCAGCATTAGGTATCGTGCATACCAATTGGCGGCATTTAAATAAAGAATTTGATGATTACATCGCAACACCTAAACAAAACGGCTATCAGTCAATTCATACAGTGGTATTTGGCCCTGAAGGTAAAACCGTTGAAATCCAAATTCGTACTAGCGAAATGCATCAAGATGCTGAGCTAGGTGTTGCTGCGCACTGGATGTATAAAGAAGGTGCATTGCCAGGACGTGGTTCTGGCTATGAGCAAAAAATTAGTTGGTTACGTAAGTTACTACAATGGCAAGAAGAAGTAGTTGATGGTAGTGACTTAGCTGAAGAGCTCAAAAATCAAGTAGTTGAAGACCGAGTTTATGTGTTTACACCAAAAGGTGATATTTTCGATTTACCACTGGGTGCGACGCCACTTGATTTTGCTTATTACATTCACTCAAACGTTGGTCACCGTTGTATTGGTGCAAAAGTGTTTGGCAAAATCGTGCCCTTTACTCATCAGCTCAATACCGGTGATCAGGTTGAAATTTTAACTCAAAAGCAACCTAACCCAAGTCGTGATTGGTTGAACCCATCGCTAGGTTATATTAAGTCATCGCGAGCACGCTCTAAAATCCATCATTGGTTTAAACAGCTTGATCGCGATAAAAACTTGAGCGCCGGTAAAGAAATATTAGAGAACGAGCTGCAAAAACTAGACTTAACAACCAAAGACCTTGCGCCAGCAATTGAGCGATTCAATCTTAAAGGCATTGATGACCTGATGGTTGCGGTAGGCGCAGGTGATGTTCGCTTAAACCAATTATTAAACTTTATTAGTGACCGTGATGATGACGAACCACAAATTAAGTTTAAAAAACCAAAAAGTGTCACAGGTGATAAAAACGGCATTGTTGTTGATGGGGTAGGTAGCTTAATGAGCCATGTTGCTAAATGCTGCCGACCTGTGCCGGGCGATGAAATCATTGGCTATATTACTCAAGGCCGTGGGATTGCAGTTCACCGTGAGGATTGTGATTCGTTTGAAAAACTTCGTGATAAACATCCTGAGCGGGTGATATCAGTAAGTTGGTCAGACGATGTAAATGGCTCTTACTCACTAACGATTAAAGTAGAAGCCACAGATCGCTCAGGCCTTATTAGAGATATCAGCTCTGTCCTTGCAAACGAAAAGGTGAATGTGCTTAACATGAATGTCAACACCGTTGAAGATAAGCAGCTTGCGCTGTTTTCAATGCAGGTTGAAGTACATGACTTATCGAGTACTAACCGATTATTGTCTAAGTTACACCAAATCGAAGGTGTACATGATGCAAAGCGTGGTCATTCGTAATGAGTGATAAACATGCCATTGAGCAGTCGTTATCAATTATGGCCAAACTACGGGACCCAGAATCTGGGTGCCCGTGGGATCTAAAACAAGACTTTAAATCGATAGTGCCGCATACCCTTGAAGAAGCTTACGAAGTAGCAGACTGCATTGAAAAAGGTGAACTCACTGAGCTTAAAAGTGAGCTTGGCGATTTACTTTTTCAAATCATCTTTTATGCCCAACTTGCTAAAGAGCAGGGCTTATTTGATTTTGCAGATGTGGCAAATACACTAAACGATAAATTAATTCGTCGGCATCCGCATGTCTTTGCAAAGCAAAGTGAGCTGTCGGACGCAGAGCTTTCGGCGCAGTGGCAGGCTATTAAAGCGCAAGAACGAGCAGAAAAATCTACTTCACCTCAAATGAGTCTTTGGCAGGATATTCCTGATGCGATGCCAGGTCTTTCAAAAGCTAAGAAAATTCAACAGCGCGTAGCAAGCCTAGGTTTTGATTGGCCAAGTTATCATGGGGCCCTCGATAAAGTCGCTGAAGAAGTCGACGAAGTAAAAGAAGCGCTGGCTCATGACCCTTTATCGGAGCATAGTGCAGAAGAGCTTGGCGATTTACTGTTTGCAACGGTAAATGTAGCCCGTCATATTAAACGCGATCCTGAGCAATTATTACGAAGTGCCAATGCTAAATTCGCGTCACGCTTTGAAAAAGTGGCTGCCTACTTAGATGAACGTGGCCAAAGTTTAGAAACGGCCAGTCTCGAAGAAATGGACAACGCATGGGAAGCCATTAAAAAGCAGGCCAAGTGAGCCTGTTTTGATACAGCTTGGGTACAGTGTAACCAAGCTCGTTTTTTGTGCACTTATTTGCTAATTTTATCTGGATTGATAGCAGCCCCTTTGCTATAATTTCGCCCCGTCTTGATTCTATATTATTCCTTTTAATTCCTGATATTCTAGGGTTCGCATGAGTACAAAATTTATCTTCGTAACTGGCGGGGTTGTTTCTTCGTTGGGTAAGGGTATTGCAGCAGCGTCATTAGCCGCTATTTTAGAAGCACGTGGTCTTAACGTGACTATTTTAAAGCTGGATCCTTACATTAACGTTGACCCAGGCACTATGAGCCCAATTCAGCACGGTGAAGTATTTGTAACTGAAGACGGTGCAGAGACTGACCTTGACTTAGGTCACTATGAGCGTTTCATCCGTACCAAAATGACTAGCCGCAACAACTTCACACAAGGTCGTGTTTATGAAGATGTATTACGACGTGAGCGTCGTGGTGAGTACCTTGGTGCAACAATTCAGGTTATTCCACACATCACAAACGACATTAAGCAACGTGTATATGACGGTGCTGAAGGTCGCGATGTAGCAATCGTTGAAATTGGCGGTACAGTTGGTGACATCGAGTCACAACCATTCTTAGAAGCAATTCGTCAGCTTGGCACTGAAATTGGCCGTGAGCGCGCATTGTTTATCCACCTAACGCTAGTGCCATTCTTAGGCCCTGCAGGTGAAGTTAAAACTAAGCCAACACAACATTCAGTAAAAGAATTACGTTCGATTGGTATCCAACCAGATATCTTAATCTGTCGTTCTGATCGTAAACTTCCAAATAACGAGCGCGCGAAGATCGCACTTTTCACTAATGTTGAAGAGAAAGCTGTTATTTCATTACCAGACGTAGAAAGCATCTATAAGATCCCTGCGTTACTTAAATCACAAGAACTAGATAACTTCGTATGTCGTCGTTTCTACCTTGAGTGCCCAGAAGCAGATTTATCTGAGTGGGAACAAGTGTTATATCAAGAGTCTAACCCAACGGGTGAAGTGACGATTGGTATGGTTGGTAAGTACATCGAACTACCAGATGCTTATAAATCAGTAAACGAAGCATTAAAGCACGCAGGTCTGAAAAACCGTCTAACCGTGAACATCGAATATGTTGATTCACAAGACTTAGAAAGCAAAGGTACAGAGTTACTCTCTCACCTTGATGCTATCTTAGTACCAGGCGGCTTCGGAGGCCGTGGTGTTGAAGGTAAGATTTTAGCGGCTAAATATGCACGTGAAAACAAAGTTCCTTACTTAGGCATTTGTTTAGGTATGCAAGTAGCGCTTATTGAATATGCGCGTAACGTTGCAGGCCTTGAAGATGCAAACTCAACTGAGTTTAACGCAAAATCAGCACATCCAGTTGTTGGTTTAATCACTGAATGGCAAGATGCTGACGGTAACGTTGAAATCCGTGATGAGCAATCTGATCTAGGTGGTACTATGCGTTTAGGTGCTCAGAAATGTCACTTAACACCTGGCTCTAAAGTAAGTGAAGTATACGGTAGTGACGAAATTGTTGAACGTCACCGTCACCGTTACGAAGTGAATAACCACTTTGTAGAGCAGCTTGAAAAAGCAGGCTTAAGTTTCACAGGCTTATCTGAAGATAAGAAACTAGTCGAAATTATCGAGAATAAAGATCACCCTTGGTTCATTGCCGCGCAATTCCACCCGGAATTCACGTCAACACCACGTGATGGTCACCCGCTATTTGAAGGGTTTGTTGCAGCAGCACACACTCACCAAAAAGCGTCATCGTAATTTAAGTAGGCCGTGCTATATGCACGGCTTATTTGTTTTAAAAGCCAGCAGCAATAAAGCTGGCACTAACTCACCATTTTCGGGAAAAGAGGAATCAAGATGTCAGAAATCGTAAAAGTGATTGGTCGCGAAATCATGGACTCGCGTGGTAACCCAACTGTTGAAGCTGATGTACATTTAGCTGATGGTTCATGGGGCCGTGCTGCAGCACCATCTGGTGCATCAACAGGTACTCGCGAAGCGCTTGAATTACGTGATGGTGATAAAGCACGCTACCTAGGTAAAGGTGTTTTAAAAGCAGTAGGCTATATCAATAACGAAATCGCTGAAGCTCTTAAAGGTCAAAACGCAGTTGATCAAAAAGCTGTTGACCAAGTTATGCTTGACTTAGATGGTACTGAAAACAAAGAGAAACTAGGTGCGAATGCTATCTTAGCTGTGTCTTTAGCAACAGCTAAAGCGGCTGCAAACTCAAAAGGCGTAGAGCTTTATGAGCACATTGCAGATCTAAACGGCACACCAGGTGTTTACTCAATGCCATTACCTATGATGAACATCATCAATGGTGGTGAGCACGCTGATAACTCTGTAGATATTCAAGAGTTCATGATCCAGCCAGTTGGCGCGACAAACTTCCGTGAAGCGTTACGTATGGGCGCTGAAGTATTCCACAGCTTAGCAAAAGTACTTAAAGCTGAAGGTCACTCTACATCAGTAGGTGATGAAGGTGGTTTTGCTCCTAACCTTGAATCAAACGAAGCGGCACTTGCTGCAATCAAGGTAGCTGTTGCAAATGCAGGTTATGAGCTTGGTAAAGATATCACTCTAGCTCTAGACTGTGCGGCATCAGAGTTCTACGACAAAGAAGCAAATATCTACGACCTTAAAGGTGAAGGTAAAAAATTCACTTCTGAAGAATTCAACCACTTCCTTAAGGGCCTTACTGAGCAATACCCAATTGTTTCAATTGAAGACGGCTTAGACGAGTCTGATTGGGATGGTTTCGCACACCAAACACAGCTAATTGGCGACAAAGTACAATTAGTAGGTGACGATCTGTTCGTAACTAACACGAAGATCTTAAAGCGTGGTATTGATAACGGTATTGCTAACTCAATCCTTATCAAGTTCAACCAAATCGGTTCATTAACTGAAACGCTTGCAGCTATTAAAATGGCTAAAGATGCTGGCTTCACAGCTGTTATCTCTCACCGTTCAGGTGAAACAGAAGATGCAACAATTGCTGATTTAGCAGTGGGTACTGCGGCAGGTCAAATCAAAACGGGTTCACTAAGCCGTTCTGACCGTATTGCTAAGTACAACCAATTACTTCGCATTGAAGAAGTATTAGGTGAGAAAGCACCTTACAATGGTCTTAAAGAAGTTAAAGGTCAGTAATCAGCCCTAACTATTTAGACTTTAAAAGCCTCCTTCGGGAGGTTTTTTTATATTTTAATTAAAGCTGAAATTGCTGTTTTAGGATCTCGCCGGTGAAGCTGGTTTTTAGATAAAAACCGCGAGGCAAGGTTCGTATTATTTGACCATTCGGGCCAATTGCATCAGTCAGCGCTTTGCTATTGGCTGCTTTTGGCCTTATTTGCATAACATCGCCTAAGTGGCCTGAAATCTCATCCACTCGACCTAGAGCTATTAGCTCCATTTGTTCTTCCCAATCACGTTGTAAGAGTGCGTCTTGCTCGGCCGTTGGCTGCCACAAAAAGCCGCTGCCTATGGTGCGGTGAAAAGGTAGAATTTCGCGTTCGCCTAAAATAGGTAACCATAAAACATGATTCAACTTTTTACGAACCGTACTTTGCTGCCATTTTATCCCAGTTACATTCAGTAGTGGTGTTACAGAAACAAACGTCGTTTCGAGTGGTTTGCCTTTAAATGAAATGGGCAGAGTTTTTAACTCAATTCCTAATTCTTCAAAATCAGGCGTTGGCTTTGAGCCTGCGGTTGCGCCAAGCACATATTCGATAAGTTGCCCGGTCCAGCCTTTTTCACGTAGCAAGTCTTCAGGTGTTTTAAAATGATATTGCTCGGCTAATTGCCCTAAAGTAAGGCCTGCAATAGCATCAACACGTTGCATTAATTCATTTATAGAAGCGGGTTTTATCGGTCGCATAAGGCGTTTATTTGATTGTCTAATTAACCGGATCATGATAGCAAATGTGCGCCTTAGTGGATATCTTTGTGTTTGAGTGTTTTTTGCGCACGTTAAGTGTGAGCTAAAAATAACCAATTAATTTTTTGGATATCCAGGTCTAAGTGTATGATATTTAATTTAATTATTGTTTTTGTGTGTTGTTTCTATTTCATTAATTAGTCAGTTG
>NZ_JAKEVN010000031.1:0-35115 GCF_022398505.1 Pseudoalteromonas sp. Isolate3
CCTGTATAGTGTTTTAATTATTAATATAAAAATTAAAACAATGAATTCGGATATCTCTTTAGCGCGCTTTAAGCAGTTTCCTTCTCTTATGTGGATCTTCTTATTCGGCTCGTTTATTACCCGTGGCAGCTATTATATGGTTTGGCCATTTCTAGCAGTTATCTTGTACGAAAAATTTGCTTTAACGGCGACAGAGGTCGGTTTGGTGCTTTCCAGTGCTGCCATAATTTCAGTGTTCACCAGCTTTATTGGCAGCAGCCTTTCAGATAAAGTCGGTCGTCATACACTGATGTATATTACAGGCGTGTTGTATATCATTTCTTTCTCGTTGTTGGCTGAGGTTGAAACAGTGGCAGGCTATGTGATTGTGATGACCTTATGTTCGATTGCTACCGCGCTTTGGCGGCCATTAACCAGCGCTGCAATTGGTGATATTATTGACGATGCTGCAACTCGTGAGCTTGCCATGCAATCGCTGTATTTTATTGTTAATGTGGGTTGTGCGGTTGGTCCATTAGCAGGCGTATGGCTGGGTTTAACAGGTGAGCAGTCAAGTTTTTATATTACCGCAGGCGCATTTGCTATCTTGTTAGTACTACTTGTTTGGGGTTTCAATGTTAGTGATAAAGCGTCAAAAAAAAGCGCCGCAGCCGACGAGGTTGAAACTAAAAGCCCAGAAATAAAGGGCCAGCAATTATTGCGCATTTTGTTTGCTGATAAGCTGTTGCAATGTTTAATTTTAGCCAATATTTTGTGCATGTTTATTTACGCGCAAATGGATAGTTCACTAATACAATACCTGACTCGTGCAGAAGCTCCTGATTTACTTGCATTGATTTCTGCGCTGATTTTTACCAATGCGATGGTGATTATTTCAAGTCAATTTTTGCTATTGAGAATGATGGCGCGATTTAACTTAACAGTGCGTATTCAAATCGGTTTGGTGCTTTTAATGGGGTCGCAATTTTGGTTGGCACTCAATCCGATAGACCTGTTCTGGGGCTGGATAGGTGCGATAGTGGTCATGAGCTTGGCTGAGACTATTTTATTTCCGACTATGAATGTTCACCTTGATAGACTCGCGCCATCACACCTTCGTGGTGCGTACTTTGGCGCAGCTTCGTTTTATGATTTAGGTTTTGCTTTTGCACCGCTCGGTGGTGGCTTAATTTTAGATTATTACGGTGGTCCAACCTTGTTCTTTGTTGCGGGAGGGTTATGCCTAGTCGTGATTTATTTATACGCCATTCTTGAAAAGCTACCTAGACCTGATTTTGCAAATCCATTATCTAAGTAAATATATAAAGTGAAAATGCAGAACAGCTGCTACCTTTATAGCTCAAACATTAAACATTGAGGTTTAACATGGCTGTTTCTGCAATTCCTAAAGGTTTTCATGCGGTCACCCCGTATTTGATTATTGAAGGCGCTTCTAAAGCTATTGAATTTTACAAAGAGGCGTTTGCTGCTGAGCTAGTAATGCAAATGCCTATGCCTGACGGAGGGGTTGCACATGCCGAGATAATAATAGGTGACTCCTACATCATGCTTTCTGATGCTTACCCTGAAATGGAATATAAATCTCCACAGCAGCTTGGTGGCACCCCTGTAAATATGATGCTTTATGTTGAGGATGTCGATGCTGTCTTTGCTAAAGCGTTGTCGTTAGGTGCAAAAGAGTTACGTCCGGTACATGATCAGTTTTATGGTGACAGATTGGGGACTTTAGCCGATCCATTTGGTCATATCTGGAATATTGCAACGCATAAAGAAGACCTCACAGAGCAAGAGCTAATCGAGCGCATGGGGGAACTCATGAGTAAAGAACAAGATGCTTAAAAGGTTGTTTCTACTGACATTCCTATTTGCCACGAATCAACATCTTGATAACTGCCAAGAGGCGAACTAAAGTCGATATGTATAACGTTATCGTTACTTGAACGCGATGAATATAGACGAATACCCACACCAGCACTGGTTAGCATTGAATCTGAAATATTCGCCGTTTCAGTGCTGCCGAATGCTTGCCCTACATCGACAAAACCGACAAAGCCAACATCCACAAACTGATATAGATTGATGTTTGGGTACATTCTTAGCTCAGCAGTTGCTTGTACGCTTGAAGTACCATGTTGGTAACTTTCTGGAAAGCCTCGCATGCCTTCTTCACCGCCAACAGCCAGCGGTTTCTCTGCAAACTCATGGTTTTGCCAATGACCATTTACATGAGCATAAAAGGCAAATGCATCTGACCAGCGATAGTTCATTTGTGCTTTTGAATATATAGCAAAGCGGTCATCAAGCTCAGTACCTACATTGCCCTTGATACCCGTGGCAAAGCGATACAAAGTGTTATTGTTAAACCAAGCTTTGGTGAGATTAGTATCAAACAAAAATCCTTGCCCCAAATTAACTGTATCTATAGCAAGCTTTGAGTTTAGCTCCCAGCCTAGGTTAACGTCTTCGTTGTGGTTTATGAGGTCAATATCCTGTAAAACAGTATAGTTGTCTTCTAACCAATGTAATCCGACCCACGGCGCAGCAATACTGTAATCGCTAAGACCTGCGGGTAAAGGTTTTGTATCGAAAGGGCGGTAACTAACATCTTCGTAATCAATCCCAGCTAGCCAGTGAAAGGTTTGCTTTCTGTCCTGTGACAAAATTCCACCATAGGCGAACTGTGCGATTAATTCATCAGTGAAAAATTCTGAACGAGTCAGTCCATTTTGATAAATATAGCTTTTTTGTTTTTGTGACTTGGCAAAGTAGCGCATCAGTGCGTCACTACTACGTTGATAAAAAGGCTGATGATAATCCACTAAAAAGACTTGCCCGTCATCGTAGTCATCAGCTTGTAAAGTGAGGGTCGCATGAGGCTGCCAAGGAACCGGCATTTGCAGCACAGAGTGATAGCCTGAGCGTTCGTGATCTGATTTATACTTTAATGATGCGCGGATCCCGTACCCCAAAAAGTTCTCTTCTTTAAAGCCTAAGCTGTATTTGTTATTGCCGCTACTACGGCCAAAATTAATAGTTGGTAATAAACTCCACGTGTCCCACGTATCTATTTGTACCACGCGTGGTTCATCTTCAAGGCAGTCTTTTGTATAGCTAACTTTGGCATCTCTTAAGTACTTTTTGCTACGTAGAATACGCTCTGCTTCTTGCAGTTGACGCTCACTGACTAGATCGCCTTCTTTAAAGGTAATTTGCTCACTGACAACTTTGTTTTTGGTATCTATGTGCAGCCAGTTTATAAAACGATGTAGAGCGGTTGTTTCAGGATCATTTGGATCAAAAATCGTATGTGTATCAATGTTGAGTTTATCAACAGTGATATCTTTTTCTTCGCTTAACTCAGCAGTTGGTTTACTTTTTACTTCACAGACGACGTCTAAGCTTAAAGGTTCATTTGCGTATACTGTCCCTGTAGCAGTGCATGTTAATAATAAAACAGGTGTTATTTTATTCATCTTTATTATGCCTACTAAATACGAAGGAGACGCAGCTTGTTTGCTTTATCAACCTTTTAAATTCTTTACAGTTCTCAGCATAAAATCGCTAACTTAAGAAAAACTTAACTAAAACTTAAACTTTATTGAATATTATAAGGTGTTGATTAATAAGCCGTGTGCTAACTCATTATGGCGAAGTTAATCTTTAAATGGTCGGCTTACGTATGAGTTTTTAAAGTTTCTAGTAGAGTAAATAATGAAAAAGCGTGTTTTATACTGGCTGCAAAATGACTTACGTTTGGTCGACAATGAAATTTTATCTGAATTAGCTGAGTTTAACGGCGAGCTAGATTTAGTGTATGTGATTGAACCACGCTGGTTTAGGCAAACTAACTTTCAGTCAAAACCGTATGGCACGCACAAGTACAACTTTTTACTTGAGAGTCTAGCTGCATTTGCAAAAGAGCTTGAGAAGCTTGGGCAAACTCTACATGTGATCACCGGAGAGCCAGAGCAAGTTATAACTCAGCGTTTGCGAAAATATGAAATTGAAGCATTGGTTTGTACTGAGCAGGTTGGTACTTATGAGCAAAAACAGCTTGGCAAAATCAAAGTATTATGCCCTCAAGTAACAGTGAAAACCTATCAGCAAGATACCTTGTTTAAAGAAAGTGACTTGCCATTCCAACTTGATAACCTACCTAAAAACTTTACAGCCTTTCGTAAAAAGGTAGAAGCAGAGTCAACATTTATAGCAGCGCCGCTGCAGCCTGTAAGTTACTTACCTCATCCCGTACAACTATGCCCTGAGAACACTGTTGATGATGCTCCAACTAGGTCATGTA
The DNA here is from genome assembly GCF_022398505.1 of Pseudoalteromonas sp. Isolate3. NCBI lineage: Bacteria > Pseudomonadati > Pseudomonadota > Gammaproteobacteria > Alteromonadales > Pseudoalteromonadaceae > Pseudoalteromonas > Pseudoalteromonas sp. Isolate3. The sequence goes on from NZ_JAKEVN010000031.1 coordinate 4,301, forward strand.
GTTTTAAAGGTGGTTTAATTGCTGCCCAACAACATTGTCGTCAGTACTTTTCGTCAAAAGCGCCGAGCAGTTATAAAGAAACACGTAATGAGTTAGACGGTTTTAGCAATAGTACTAAATTTAGTATATGGCTTGCTGGTGGTGAAATTAGCGCAAAACAGCTGTACAGAGAAGTTGAAATATATGAATTGCAAAACGGTGCTAATGAATCTAGTTATTGGATAAAGTTTGAATTGCTTTGGCGCGAATACTTTAAATGGCACGCAATGCAAATTGGCGCAAAACTTTTCCACTTTAACGGGCTAAAGCACAGTGCGCCACTGACCACTTTTAACAGTCACCGTTTTAATGCGTGGTGCCAAGGGTGCACACCATTTGCTTTGGTAAATGCAATAATGCATGAGCTAAACGCTACAGGCTATATTTCTAACCGTTCGCGGCAAATTGCGGCAAGCTGTTTGGTTAATGAGTTTGCTCTTGACTGGCGTTATGGCGCGGCCTATTTCGAACAACAACTCATAGATTATGATGTGGCTGCGAACTGGGGGAATTGGCAATATATTGCGGGCGTCGGTGTTGATCCTAGAGGCGGGCGGCATTTTCATATCAATAAGCAAACAGCGCTATATGACCCCTTGGCTCGTTATATTGATATATGGCAAGGAGAGCAAACAATTACAAACAGTGTGGATAGTGTCAATGAGGTGGATTGGCCGATATCTTCATAGCCTGTGTTAGATCAATATTCTTCACGGATTTTTAGTATTTTTTATTTTGTTAACTAGAATAATAATTAAGGCTTGCTTTAATTTTGAAAGGCCTAGTTAACAAGGCTAATTATGGTATTTAGTGAAGGGTATGATGCGATAAAATCGCAGCTTGGTTTTGACCTATCTCAGCTAATTCTCGACAGTAGTGATGCGGGAATTTGGCTTTGGAATGTAAAAACAGGCGAAACTGTTTTCAATGATAAATGGGCGAACATTATCGGCTATACACTGAAAGAGTTATCGCCAATTTCAATTGAAACCTGGCTCAGCTATGCTCATCCAGGCGACTTGCCAAAATCAGAACAACTTTTACATGCTCACTTCAAAGGGGAGTCAGAGCGCTATATCTGTGAAGCGCGCATGAAACACAAACAGGGACATTGGGTTAAGGTGCTCGATAAAGGAAAGGTGCACAGTTGGGATGAAGATGGTAATCCAGAGTGGATGCTTGGTGTTCATATCGATATTACTGAGCAGTGGTTAAAAGAGCGTGAAATTGATTTTTTACATGCCAAGTTGCAAAAATTTACTGATAACTTACCCGGGTTTGTTTATCAGTATGTAGTCGATAAAAACGGTAAGGCATGTTTTCCTTTTGCTAGTTCAAAAGTCTTTGATATCTATGGCTGTACTGCTTATGAAATAAAAAAATCTGCAGATTTAATTATGCAGATTATTCACCCTGATGACTTAGCCCGAGTTGTTAAAAGCATTGAAAAATCACTAGTAGAATTATGTGATTGGCACGAGATATACCGAGTTAATCACCCAAAAAAAGGTGTGATTTGGGTTGAAGGAAAATCGTCACCCATAGCCCGTGTGAATGGAAGCGTTGAATGGAATGGCTATATCGAAGATGTTTCAGAAGAAGTAAAAAGGAACGAGAAAATACAACTGCTTACAGCGGTTTTTTCAACAACTAGTCGCGGTATTTTGATTACAACGGCAGAGCCTAAAATTGTGGATGTTAATCCTGCATTCGAGCAGATAACCGGGTTTAAAAAATCGGATGTCATCGGAAAAAATCCATCCGTATTTTCAGCTAATCAGCAGCCAAAAGAGTTCTATGTACAGATGTGGGAAGTTCTCTTAAAGAGTGGCCGCTGGCAAGGTGAAGTATGGAACAAGCGTATAACGGGTGAAGTATTTCCTGAACTGTTAACTATCGATGCATTGTATGATGAACATGGCCATATTAGTCATTTCATTGGGGCATTTGATGATATTTCGCAAGCTGTAGAAAAGCGCCAGCTACTTGCTCAATTAGTTAATCAAGACCCACTCACTAAGCTTTTAAATCGTCGAGGTTTAGATATCCAGTTGCATTCACTTACTCTTAGTGCGACAAGTGAAGAAAATTGGTTTTCATTGATTTATGTAGACCTTGATAACTTTAAACTGGTGAACGATACCTTTGGTCACGAGCAGGGCGATAATCTTCTTCTTGAAATCAGTGAGCAGCTTTCACTTCAGCTACGTGATAAGGATATATTAGCCCGCATTGGGGGCGATGAGTTTGTCATTTTATTGCCGAATTTATCGAAACATTTGGTTTGCCAAGACATTGCTGAGCGTTGCAAAAAAGCGGTTGAGGACGTAGCAAAGCGCTACGCAACCAAAGTGCCTGTCAGTGCTAGTTTTGGAATCGCGCTTTACCCAGAGAATGGTAAAAACGCGAAAGAGTTACTCGCCAATGCTGACGAGCAAATGTATCAGATGAAGCTTAAACATAAAGCCTCACCACTGGGTTGATATTTCGACACTAGGTAGTTTATTTAAAAGAGGTAACAATGCGCGCTCTTTGCGTAAATCTTTGCGTTCATGTTCTAAATCTTTACGTTCTCTATACAACTCTTTTTGTTGGCCATTATCGAGCTGATTGCTATTAAGCTCAGCGCGAATATCTTTTAAGCGCCGGTCAATATCGTCAATTCGGTCATCTATGTATGCCAGCCTTTGCTGTACTTGATATCTGTCGTTTCCTTCTTGCCATGCTTTACGAAAAGCGGTGCTGTTACATACCCCATTGTAAGAGACCCCTTGTATGCCAAGGGTAAAACCATTTTCGGGCTCACAATATACAGCCAGACCCAGATCGTACCCCACTTTATATTCAGCAATATCAGCACTAACGCCATATTCGCCGCATTGCGATAATGCATCTAGCCCATCGTGATATTCCGTTCCATCAGCACCATGTTTATAACCTATACCTTGCCAATTGGCTTGCAAACATTCATCTTTGCTGACAGAGGTACAGCCTGCTAATACGATTAATGGCAGTAGAGGAAGTGTCCATTTTCTCATTAAAGTCTCGGCTTAAATTATTAATAACTGACTAGATTCTAGCCTGTAATGTATTTTTTTAGAAAGTAGTTTTTGTATTTCGTAACAATGCCCTCAGTTGAGGGCATTACACGCTTTCAATTACCACTGACAGAACCGCTGAGCAATGCGAATATTTGACTGTGCATTTTTTAAGTGTGCTAATTGTAATAAACATAACGCAGTAAAGTGACTGCGTTTGATCAATTGATGGCGGTCAAAGCGCATAATCTCGTACCACAACTTAAATAGCTCGCCAAAACGCATCAGGTTGTTATTGTTAAATTGCCATTGTGATTGGTAGTTTACTTTAATTGGGCAAGGCATATGACCTGGGTATGCTTGCCATGGTGCAAGCATAGCTCGTGGGTAACTGGTTTTCAGCCAGCGCTGATAAAAGCGGTGTTTACGTACATATTCAACAGGGACAGCTAGAGGATATTGCAGTACTTTCCACGAATAGAATGGATGGAAGAACTCCATTTTAAAGTCGCATACTTGCTCATTTGGAATGCTCAAATGATGGTGTTGATCATTGAGAAGTAAAAATAGCTGAAATGCTTTTTCGAGTGGTAATTCAGCCAAGGGTTTAAAACTAACTTTTAGGTTATCTATTAATTTTTGTTGCAGCATAGCCGCATTATGAACTACTGACTTTGGCAAATAAGCGTACTGCTGATCTAAATAAGCTTGAATGAGTTTATCAAGATTGTTTTCTTTTGCTGCTGCATAAATATCGTCGCCATAAAATACGGCACCTAAGCCAACACTGCCGCCATTACCTGACCAACTGATCTGTGGTCTTGTAACGGTTTTATATTCATTGTGATGCGCCTTACGCCAGTATTTACCAAGCCGCTGTTCAACAGAAAGCTTTTGCGTATCTCGTACTTGGACTACTTCAAGCTTAAGGGCGTTTTGCGAAGCATATTGTTTTGCGCAATAGAGATCTTGGCTATCTGACTTTGAAAAATTAAACGATTTGAGCTCAACCCCTTGGCGTAACAGTTCACAATTAATTAGTCGCGAATCTAGACCTCCAGAGAGGGTGCTCAGCACTTTTTTATCGGTGTGCATCGCTTTTGTAACAACACTGCGAAAAGCCTGAGTGACTCCATCAATTGCATCTGTCACCTCATGGTTTTGTTTGGCAAGGGCGACCCAGTCAAAGTAACGTTGTTTTACCACGCCATGGCTGACATCAAACCGTAATATTTCGCCTGGATATGAGCATTTAATGTTTTTATAAGGTGTGTGGTCAAGAAGCGGGTAGCCAAGCACAGCAAGCTCAGTGAGGGCTTCTGCATCGCTTTCAAGCTCAATACTCAACTGTTTAAATAAGCCTAAGTTGGTAGAAAATAGTAAGCCATGTGCAGTTTTTAAGGTATAAAATGGTTTTAACCCAAGTGGATCAGTAGCAAGTACTAAGCAGCCTAATTGGCTATTAAACTGGCAAAAGCTAAAAACCCCTTCACACTGCTGTAAACAGGTGTTGAGTGAGGTTGCATTTGCCATGGCCTTTAAATCATCACTACGGGAGCTGCTGAGTAAAGGATGGCCAATCAGCGTTGCAATTTGCGACTCAGTTTGCAACCAACTTGCTTGTTGGTATGCATCGAAATCATAGTGAAAAATAGCTCCATTCTCACAATCAAAGCGCTTAACATCTGTTTTTTTATAGCGATTAAATGCATCAGATAGTTGATTAATATAATGAAATTCTGTTTTGCCTAATTCATTGAATTGGATATAACCTGCGATAACAGCCATGTTAACCACCTTTTCGTTTGCTAACTTACATGTAAAGTTGCAAGCCATAGGCCAAAACGAATAAAGGCCTTAAAACAAGGCCTTTGGGTAACATTACAAAAGCTGATCAGCGATTGTTAAGTTGTTGGTTGATCTCATCAAAAATACTCGCGTCATCAATGGTGGATGGAATTTGTAGTTCTTCACCATCGACCAGTTGGCGTAAGTTCTTTCTGAGTATTTTCCCTGAGCGGGTTTTTGGTAAGCGCTCAACATGAACGATTGTTTTCAAACAGGCAATAGCGCCAATTTGATGCCTGACTGTGTGGATAAGCTCTTGCTCCACCTCTTTGCTATCACCGAGGTAGTCGTCTTTGAGTACAATCATCGCCATCGGTAATTGGCCTTTTAGTGCGTCGTTAACACCAAACACTGCGCATTCAGCAACAGCTGGGTGAGCAGCCACAATTTCTTCCATTTCACCTGTTGATAAGCGGTGACCTGCGACATTAATAACATCGTCTGTACGGCCCATAATAAACAGATAACCATCATCATCAATATAGCCACCATCACCAGAGAGATAATAACCTGGATATTCGTTTAAATAGCCCGCTTGAAAACGTTCATTGTTTTGCCAAATTGTTGGTAAACAGCCAGGTGGTAAGGGCAGTTTAATGACCACAGCACCACTTTCGTTTGCAGCACACTGCTCACCATTCATATCAAGAATTTGTACATCAAAGCCCGGTGTCGGTACCGTTGAGCTGCCCGGTTTAGTTGCAAGTTGCTCGATACCAATTGGATTACAAGCGATAGCCCAACCTGTTTCTGTTTGCCACCAGTGGTCGAGCACTGGCAAGCCTGTGTTGTCTTTGAGCCACTCATAAGTTGGTGGATCTAAGCGCTCACCAGCAAGGAATAAGCGTTTTAAACTAGAGGTATCGTATTGTTTGAAGCCCTCGGCTGTAGGGTCCTCTTTTTTAATTGCGCGAAACGCAGTAGGGGCACTGAATAATGCGGTGACCTTGTAATCTTCAACCACTCGCCAAAAGGCACTAGCATCAGGTGTTCTAATTGGTTTGCCTTCATATAGTATTGTAGTGCAGCGATAAATAAGTGGCGCGTAAACAATGTAAGAGTGACCAACGACCCAACCGATGTCAGAGGCGGCCCAAAATACTTCGCCGGGTTTCATACCATACACAGTTTCCATGCTGTAATGCATTGCGACAGCATGACCCCCATTTTCTCGAACCACTCCTTTAGGTGTTCCTGTCGTACCTGAGGTATAAAGGATATAAAGGGGATCATCACCTGCCACTGGCACTGCACCCACTTCGCTCGCTGCATCTGAGGCTGATTGCCAATCGATGTCTCTGCCATCTTGCATCTCGGCAATAGCTTGTTCACGCTGAAATACAACACAGTGTTCAACTACATGCTTGGCGTTTTCGAGAGCTTCATCAAGCAAAGGCTTATATTCAATGACATGGTTGATTTCAACCCCGCAAGACGCTGTAAGCACAAGCTTAGGTTTTGCATCATCAATACGAACTGCTAACTCGTGCGGTGCAAAACCACCAAATACGACTGAGTGAATGGCACCAAGACGCGCACATGCCAGCATACCAATAACGGCTTGTGGGATCATTGGCATATAAATAACGACACGATCACCTTTACTTACGCCAAGGGACTGCATAAGTCCCGCAAATTTGGCAACTTGAGTTTGTAACTCGCCATAGCTGTATTGTTGTTTAGTATTGGTAACAGGGGAGTCGTAAATCAGAGCGATTTGATCTGCAAAACCTGCTTCGACGTGTTGGTCGAGGGCTAGGTAACTAGTGTTTAGCTGACCATCAGCAAACCAGTGATAAAAATCATTATCGTCATATTGATAGGGTGTACTAGGTTCTTTAAACCAAGGAACCCGTTTACTTTGTTCAAGCCAAAATTGGCCCGGATTGCGCTGAAATTGTTGATATTGTTGTTGATATTCGCCCGCCATAATGAGGCTCCTATACTTTTTAGTGAGAGATTTGTACAACGTATAAAAAAATATAAGGGGGATTTTGATTAAATAATATGCGACCTTGGTCGGCATCAGCTTCATTTATTCTTGGAAAGATAGCTGGTGTTATTGAAATTTAGCTACAAAATCAATCAACTTTCGGGAAGATATGCTTATTCTCGAATTAAAAAATGATTTCAAATTTGCGTTATTTAGGGGCTGTGGGTAGAGGGAGCTGCCACTTTTCTAAAATGGCTTGGTATTGACCTGTTTCTTTAAGTGTCGAAAGTGCAATGCTTAACCTCATTGCCGTTTCAGGATTTAAATTCAAGTTTGCAGCTAAATAAAGCTCTGAAGGAAAGTCATCTAAGTGAAGGCTTTTATGAATTTTTTTAGCTTCTACATTTGATAAAACAAGTTCATTTTGCAGGGTGAGTGTATTGGTTAGTACAAAATCGATTCGTTCTTTTTCAAGCATCTGCCACAGCTGATGATAATGACTTACTAACACTAAGTTTTTATCTTCACTAAATCCTGCTTGCTTTAAATAATGTTCGCTGGAATAACCACGTATAGTCGCAACGCGGTATTTCTCAGCTTGTTTTAGGCTTTGTACTTCATGGTTTTGACTTTGAGAAGCCAGATCAACTAAATAAGCATCAGAGAAATACGTTTGCCCCAGCCATTTAAATTTAGCTTCACGAGCTGGGTTTTTTAAAAGCGAGATCATTAGTATGTTTGGATTGTTTTCAAGCTCATGAAAAGCCCGAGCCATCGGCATTATTCTAAACTCACCCGCTAGATCTGCCTGCGCTAAAGTAGCTTCAATAACTTCTATAAGTGCGCCATCTGCTTCGCCTTGCTGATTAATAAAGTGGTATGGAGGCAAGTCTTCAGCAATAAAGGTCAAATTATCCGCAGCAGTTGCACAACTGATGCACAGAAGCATGATAGCAATCAGTAATGAGCGAAACGGCATAAATATCCATTATTTATAAATAAACAATTAACATACTAATAAATCTTAATGCAAAGGTATAGGCTTTTAAAAGGCCTGGAATATTTAATTGCTTTTCTTACTGCGTGGTGCGCCCATTAAAATGCCCATGTGGCAAATACAGACCGATAAAAAGGCACTCAAGCCTAGTGCACCACCATAGCCATCCAATAGAGGGACTAAGTATTCAAATAAGATAGAAAATAGTAAAGAAGAAATAGTTAACGTGAAGAATCCAAAGCGCTTTGGTGCGCTCATACCAATAAACGTCCCGCCAAAAAATACCACAGAGTAAAGCGCTAAATTTACTGGTAATAAGCTCAAAATGCCATAAGCAATAATGCTTGAGGCAGCAGATGCTCGAATGGCATCAAAGCGATTATGATGTGCTATTAGGTAGGTAGATAATGCACCTGCTAAAGCGGTTAGTGCTATAAATATATCCACTATAAGACTCCTTTAGCCATCATAAACAGAGCAACACTGGCAAAGGCAACACTACCAAGGCGACCACCAAAACCTGCAAATAGATTCATAGTTAGCATATAAAGACAGGCACCGATCAAAGAAATAAAACTTAGTTCCCAGTAACTATCAATTAAACTTGATGAGCACATGCCGGCAAAGCTTCCTGCGTAAATAGCTGCATAAGGGTGATTTCCAAAACGAGCCGGGAAAGGAATAAATGTGCCAACTAAACCGGTAACAGCGGCAGATAAAACAAGGGCAACATTGGCTTGGTCATGAAGCAAAAAGCAGGCAAAACAGCCAACAGAAAAGGCCAAAAATTTGACCAAGAAAAATGTAATATGTGCCATTAATTGATGATACACCTCGCTTAAGTAGGTAAACGAGGTGCATTATCTCATTGATGCGTTTAGTCCTGCAACTGCCCTGCGTGGAGTTTTATATCAGTTTGCTTAACGAAGTGAGCTGCTACTTTGCTGTGGTGACCATATAAAGCTACAACCAAAAAGCAAATGAGCGGAACAACAAATGACACAGCAGTGTTAAATGCATCGATAGTTGCGGCTTGGATCAGGGGTAAAAATGCTCCTCCTAAAATCGCCATAACTAAGCCTGCCGCGCCGACCTTTGCATCATCGCCTAAACCCTCAAGTGCCGTCCCGTAAATAGTTGGAAACATCAAAGAGAGACAACTTGAAATAGCAACGAGTGCTATCACACCAGCTAAATTAACTTGGGTTGCAACAACAAAACAAAGTACGGCTGCACCTAAGGCCATAAAACGGAGCAATTTAGCCGCGTTTATAAAGCGCATTAGCCAAGTCATAACGAAGCGTGACACTAAAAACACCAACATAGAATACTGTAAGACTTGGCCGCCTGTAACTTCAGTTGTGTTAAGAGCTTCCATCGTATAGCCGATGGTGTAAGTCCACACACAAGTTTGGGCTCCAACATTAAAAAACTGTGCTAGCACACCAAATCGATAATGCTTATTTTGGTACAAATGTTGAAAGGTTTTTTTAAGCTTTCGAGCTGGTGTTGCCGCTTTTGCTACTGTTGCAGGCGATCGGCTACAAAAGATACATAGCCACAGCAAGATTAAACAACACGCCATACCGACATACGGCACCATTACGGCATTAAGTTCAGCACTCACAACTGTTTTTAATTGCGCCTCACTCATTAGGGCGCGGCCAGCACTATCTGCTTGATTTAAGTTTGGCAAGATTAAAGTAGCAGCCAAAAACACACCTATATTAGTACCCACAGGATTGAAGGCTTGGGCTAGGTTGAGCCTGCGAGTTGCTGTTTGTTCGCATCCAAGCTGCATAACATAAGGATTTGCAGAGGTTTCTAAAATAGACAAACCGCCCGCAAGAATAAACAAGGCTAATAAAAAGTGACTATAGAGCATGGTTTGGCTGGCGGGATAAAACAGTAATGCTCCACATGCGGCCATGGCTAAACCAACTAGCAACCCAGTTTTGTAATTAAACCGTCTGTTAATCATTGCAGCGGGTAAAGCCAAGCAAAAGTAAGCGCCATAATAACTAAATTGCACTAAGGCAGATTGCAGCGCACTCATCGAAAATGTTTTGCTAAAAACTTTAACTAATGGGTCTGTCATATTGGCTGCAGTGCCCCAAGCTGCAAAGCAAATTGTAAGTAGAATAAAAGGCCAAAGCATTTGGCGCGATACAATAGCGGACTGTGTTTGCATAGCTCACCAGTTTAATGTGTTCATATTGTTGTAAGCGACAGTATTCACGACTATAAATAATAAATCAACTAAGTTGATTTATTATTTATAGTGGCAGATAGTATGACAAACAGGTCTAATAGCCCGCTCATGAGACTTTACTATGAAGGATGTTATGAATCGCAGTCTAAACCCAACAGTGAGAAGCTGTAACGAACGTGCCATCTTAAGCTTAATTAGGCAGCATGAAAGTATGCCTAAAGCGCAAATAGCTAAGGCGCTATCTTTATCTGCTCAAGCTGCGATGGTAAATATTAATAAGCTAGAAGAAGACAACTTATTACTGCGAGGAGCACCTTTAAAGGGACGAGTAGGGCAGCCTAGCGTGCCGTTTAGACTCAACCCAGATGGCGCATTTAGTTTTGGTTTGAAAATTGGTCGACGTCGTTTTGACCTTATTTTAGTTGACCTACAAAGTAACCAAAGAGCCAGCATATCAGTTGAAGTGGAAGAGCCCTCTGTCGATGAACTTAAAGCATTTTTAGAAATACATATCCCACAATTAAAAACTCAACTAGAGCCTAAATTAAGGGCGCGTGTGTGTGGTTTAGGTGTCGCAATGCCATTTGATATTTGGCAGTGGCAGGCGTCGATGGAGAGCTGCAAAAGTTCGTTGTCGCAATGGCAGAATTTCGACTTAAAATCCTATTTAGAAAGCCAGTTTGGATTACCTGCTTTTATTAGTAACGACAATAATGCGGCTTGCTGTGCTGAATTAAGTTTTGGCAACCCCAAAAATTACAATGATTTTTTGTATGTTTATCTAGGCGCTTTTTTAGGTGGCGCAGTGGTTATTAATAACCAAGTTCTGGAGGGAAAAAGTGGCAATGCTGGTGCCATTGGTTCGATGCTTAACACTGAAAGAGAGCAATTACTTAGTCAGTGTTCACTATTGACGCTACAGACGTTATTTGATCAACGACAGCTAAATATATCGGTCTATGAACTAACAGAAAGTCAATTTATTGCTCATAAAGCGCTTATTAGCCCTTGGCTAGAGCAGGCTGCGAAGGCAATAAGCCTAGCAATGCATAACAGTTTGAGTTTGTTAGATATGCAAGCGGTGATTATTGATTCGCCACTGCCAAGTAAGGCTTTACAACTGCTCAAACAGCTATCTGTTGAAGCATTTACAAAGTTAGATAGTCGGGGGTTGCGCTCGTGTGAAGTGAGTTTAGGTATTTGTGGAGAAAAAGCGCAGTCGATAGGTTCTGCTCAACTCGCGCTTAGTCGTCATTATTTTTAAACAGGAGTGAGCAGCTCACTCCTGTTTAAATTATTACTTCTGATATTGTTTGAACCACGCAAGCGTGTATTCAATTTTAGAAATCATGCGTGATGGACGACCTGCAATACCATGTGGCGAGCCTGGTACACGAATAAGTACGGTATCTACTTTTTGCAGTTTTAGTGCTTGGTAGAATTGCTCTGATTCTGAAATTGGCGTACGGCGGTCTTCTTCACCTGTCATGATCAATGATGGCGTGGTTACGTTACCTACTAATGAAAGCGGCGAACGTTTCCAGTAATGCTCAACATTATCCCATGGCATGCCAGGGAACTGGTTACGAATTTGACCAATGTAGCTGTCAGCTGAAAGAGTTTTACTTAACCAGTTGATCACCGGTTTGGTAATCGCAGCTGCGTTGAAGCGGTTTGTTAAACCAACAGCATAAGCCGTTGCAATACCACCTGCTGAGCCACCAGCAATAAATAAGTTATCTTTGTCGATAAAGCCTTTAGCAATCATCGTATCAACCGCAGAGTTATGATCGGCAAAGTCCTCTTCAGAGCTGTATTTACCGTCTAGCAGTAATGCAAAGTCTTTACCGTAACTTGTTGAACCACGGTAATTAACATACACAACCACGTAACCTTCAGCGGCATAACGTTGTAATTCAGCAGTAAAGCTTGGGCCATAGGCCAGGTGTGGGCCGCCGTGAATTTCAACCATTAATGGATATTGCTTGCTTTCATCAAAATCAGGTGGTGTGATGTACCAACCTTGAATTGCTTGGCCATCGAACTGCGATTTAACATTCAGCTCGTGCACTTTACCAAGCTTTTTATGACCTAACACATCTTCGTTTAATGAAGTGAGCGTTTTCTTTTTACCTTTGTAAAGGTAGCCTAAATCAGCTGGGCGGTATTCACTGCCAGTAGTGTAAGCAATGGCACCATTATTGGCCATGCTGAAACTACCACTGATATACGGACGACCAATTGAAGTGCCCGACACGGTATCAGTTAAATCAGTTACCTTACCGCGGCTGTTTACTTTAGCGAGCTTACGCTTACCAAAATCATCGTACTGAATAACAAAGTCGCCATCGCCTGACCACTTATAATCAGCCACTGAACGGTCTAATTTTTCAGTAATATGCTTGATTGATTTATCATCTAAATCGAGCATAGATAGTGTTGAGTTAATATAAGGCACAGGCGCGTTGTCACGGGCAACAAAGGCAAGTTCATCACCGTCTTTAGCGTAACGAGGCTTAGTTTCACGGCCAGGCAAATCAGTTAGCTGCGTAAGCTCACCTGATTTTACATTAATTTCATAAAGGTCTGACTCAGTTGTGCGGTACTCCCACTCATCATTGCGATCAGCAGAAAAAGCCAGTTTTGTGTTACTTGGATCCCATGCTAGTGGGCCATAATGCTGATAATCACCCGATGTTAACTGACGCGGTGTGCCACCCGAAACCGGAATAACAAAAACGTGACGATATGAAGGCTCTAAAAAGCCAGCGCCATCAGCTTGATAGCGTGCCTTTTCAAAAACTCTAACAGGTTTTGACCACTCGGCATCTTTTGGTTTCTTCGGTAGTTTTACTGATTTAGCGAACGCAGATTTACCTTCAGGAATGCTCATAGTGAAAGCAATTTGCTCAGAGTCATTCGACCAGGTTAAGTTACGTACTGATTTTGGCAGTTGCGTTAATAATGCTTGTTTGTCTTGCGCTAACCAATAAACGTGAAGTTGATTTGAGCCGCTTGAGTTACTGGTAAAAGCAATTTTCTTGCTATCTGGAGACCAAGTAGGTTGGCTATAGTTATGCTCATCAGAGAACAGTGGTGTGTGTTGGCCAGATTTTATATCGTACAGCCAAAAGCTACGCTTGTTGCCATCTTTCATGATGTCGTAGCCGCTGCGCACATAAACGATTTTTTTACCGTCTGGACTTATTTGTGGGTCACCTGCGTATTCAAGTTGAAAAATATCTTCTGAGACAAACTTGTCGTTAGCATATACCTGAGCCGTCGTTGCTGCGCATAGTAAACTTGCTCCAATGAGGATTGTTTTTTTTAATTGCATGGAATGGTCTTTTTTTAGCCGTAAAATTTTATCCTAAAAGCAGAGCATTCTGTGCGCAAGCACATTGAGATAAAGTTGCATTTACCCCAGTTGAATTAACGCAAAGTCTATTTGTGCGTGCTAGTAGCTGATTTTAAAGGCTTAGGAAAACTTAAAATAGTCATCCCAACGCGTATCTAAGCGCTGTTTGGCCTTATCTAAATCAACTGCTGTATAAACGTCATCTTGCTGATTAACCAGCTCAAGCTTTACGAGCTTGTTTAAGGCGTCATCAATTTCGAAATCGAGTTGGCAATTATGTTGTTCGTTGAACCACTGCTCAATTCTCATATCTAATTGTTCTGCGCTCATTGCTGTGTTGGCTTTTAATAAAAAGGTGTAGGCAAGCAGAGCTTCTTTAACATCCTCTTCTTCAGCTGCGTCGACAAGGGTATGAAAAACACCAGCATTGTTATCCAAGTTTTTAAAATATAAGTTGTCGGCCAGTGCTTTCATAAAGCGAATTTTACGGTTTTTAAATTTACTCCACTCTTTAAAGATAAAGCTGCCAAACACTCCCATGCCGATTGCAAAGGTTATAAAGTGCTGCTGACTCATGTGCACTTCTTCACTACGCCAACCACCCCAAAAAGCAATCATAGCAATAAGAAGTAGAATTGAGGCGCCTAATTTTGTTACTAAAACTACAGCACCACCAATTAGTGCTGATGAGCCAATAATGAGTTTATCTATAGGGCGCATTTTTACTTCACTATTGGGAAACAGCATTTCTAAATCGGCTTTTGGGACATTCTGGAATAGTTTGACGATAGTTGAGTTTGGCTCAAAGCCTAGCGGCATTTTGCCTTTTTTTAAAAAATACTGCTCGTCTTTAAAGCGGATGAATACGGCAACGCGGTCGTAGTTAGTAAACTGAATTTGCTTTTTCTTAAGCCCCCAGAAGCTTCGCAAAGTCTCGGTTTTTTGCGATTCGCCACGACGGTAAAATACCACTTCAGCAAAATCATCAAACTCAACGGCCAAACGCACTTTAAATAATGACTCTTCATTAAGCGCGTCTTGTAAGTCTTGATTGGTAATGGTTTCAAAGTTGGCAGCATTGAGTACCGTGGCAAAATCTTTTGCAAACGCAGATTGATAGCAGGCACGTTGCTCGTTGGTAATCGGTTTTAGTGTGCGGGTGTCGCTATTTGGGTCAAATGGCGCGTAGTTATCTTTTAATGATTCCAACAGTTCGTGATATTGATAATGTGTCACGCTTTGTAGTAATACACAAAACTCTATAAATGACGCTTTCTGCTGTTCGCCTAAGTAGACTTGGCAAAGGTTAATGATGTCGTGTTTTCGAAAAGGAATAAATCGTGTGTTAGTCATTATGCTAGTAAATGTATTAAACAGAATCCGCATAGATGATAAAAAAATGATGCCAGAAATGCGATATTTATCAGAAAATAGCGTAAATGTAGAACTTTTTACTGAGCAAAAGGGGTTGTTTTTAGGCTGGGTTCTTCAGTCAAAATGCTGGTTTTTGAAATTCACAGGCGCTTTGTCATGTACTTTTAAACACGCTTTGCTAATGTTGGTTCAATTGCAGTAAGTTGTCGTGATCTCTTATGAGTAAACAACCCCCAACAATCAAAGTGAAAGCTGAGTTAAGTTCAGTACCGCTAGTTATAAAGCAGTTATTTATCAGCGTGTTTATTATGTCATTACTAATGATTGTGGTGATATACCTCTACCATTTTTATCGATTAGAAAATGATATCTACCTCAATGGCGTATTAACAGATGCGATTAATTTACTGATCCTCATATGTATGTTCGCTTTTGTACAAACATCGGTAGTTGCAAAAAGAAGCTATATATTTTTAAGTATTGGTATTTTTTTGTGGAGTGTTGGGCTGACTTTTGACTTTCTTGATGAGCTAGTGTTCCAACCTATCTGGGTTGGGATTTATATTGAAGATATTAGTCGAACGATTGGTATGTTGGTCACTGGTTTTGGTTTGTTTTTAGTATTGTCAGATTTAGCAAAAACTCGTGAACAGTTAGAGGAAGAGCTTAAAACCGATGTGCTTACTAAGGCTTATAACCGCCGATATTTTTATCACTATGTACAACAGAATCAAGACCGACCATTTAGTATTGTGATTGTAGATATTGATCATTTTAAAGCGATAAATGATGAGTACGGCCATGATGTGGGTGATCAGGTACTGGTTGATTTTGTGCTGCAGTGCCACAAGGCATTAGAGCAAACTATTTTATTTGCACGTATAGGTGGAGAAGAGTTTGCTTTATACGTACCAACTGATGATCGCGTAATATTGAGCCAGACCTGTCAACAACTGCTATGTATGGCAAGTAACGTTTTGGTTACTCCTAGTAAAACGCTCAGCGTAAGTGTGGGGTCAGCAATTAAACGTACTACAGAAACGTTTAGCAATACTATGAAGCGTGCCGATCAGGCGCTTTATTTGGCTAAAAACCAAGGTCGTAGCCGTTATATTCATAATCCGTAAGGTACGGTTAAGGGTTTTTGTTGTAACCTAAAACGCAACAAAAAAATTAAGGATGAATAATGGCGATTGCTAAAAAGCTTAAGCAAAAAACACGGCAGTTTATCGACTCAAAACATATGCTTAAATCGATTACGGTGGCATCATTTTTAGAGTCAACCATAGTGCCAATACCTCTTGAAGCTGTACTTGTTCCGTTAATGCAAGCCCGTCGTGAAAAGCTTTGGTTAATTGCATTAATGGCGACGATTGGCTGTATTGTCGGCGCTATTTTTGGTTATGCCCTCGGCTATTATCTATTTGATGTGGTTGGGGATTGGGTTATTAATACCTTCTCAAACCCAGAGCAATTTGAGCAAGTTAAACAAAAAATGCAAGCACAAGGCTTTTGGTTTGTACTGACGCTCGGCATCGTTCCTATTCCATTTCAAATTGCCATGCTTGCAGCTGGGGCAACCAAATATTCAATTTTTCTATTTTTACTGGCAACGGTCATTGCTCGTTCAATCCGGTACTTTGCCCTTGCCGCGGTTGTGTATTACGCGGGTAATCAGGCTGAGCGAATTATTCAAAAGCACAAAACCAAAGCGTTAGTCGCTATTTCGGTGTTAGTACTGTTACTTTGGTGGCTCAGTACACTCATTTAACAAATAAAAAATACTGATCATGATTATCCTGTCTATACTTTGAATTAAGGAAAGCGCTTAATAAAAACAACAGGATGACCCATGAATACCCTAGTGGCTGCACTACCTATTTTGGTGCTGATCTGGATGATGGTAAAACGCAGCCCCATCGCTTCCTATATTGCCTTACCAATAACGGCGCTACTCGCTGCTTTACTGCAACTGTTTTACTTTCAAGCTGATTTACGGCTATTGCTTGCAAATTCGTTTGCCGGTGTATTGTCTGTCATGACGCCTATTTCGATTATTGCTGGGGCTATTTTACTTAATCGCATGTTGGCAATATCTGGAGCCGAAACCACGATTAAACATTGGCTCGAATCTATTAGCAGTAATCAGGTTGCACAGTTGATGATCATAGGTTGGGCATTTACATTTATGCTCGAAGGCGCATCCGGGTTTGGTACGCCTGCGGCCATCGCGGCGCCTATTTTGGTCGGGCTTGGTTTCTCGCCTTTTAAAGTGATTGTTTTTACTTTGATTCTAAACTCGATTCCCGTGTCTTTTGGGGCTGTTGGCACGCCTACTTGGTTTGGTTTCTCGGCGCTACAATTAGATGATGAACAAGTGCTGGCTATCTCAAAATGGACGGCGCTTTGTCATGTTATTGCTGCTTTGGTAATTCCTATGATTGCGCTGTGTATTGTGCAGCCACTGAAAACGGTTCGTAAAAATAGTGTGTTCATTTATTTAAGTGTGTTTTCATGTGTCTTACCTTATTGGTTGTTTGCCCAGTGGAATTATGAGTTTCCATCACTGATTGGCGGTGCAGTGGGGCTATTGCTCACTATCTTTTTAGCGAATAAGGGAGTGGGGTTAGATAACTCAGCTGTAAATATACAAAGCATGAAAGGCAAGGTTGAGCTCACACCAAAAGCGCTGTTTTTAGCTTTATTCCCGTTATTACTGTTAATTGTTGTGCTGGTCATAACCCGTATTCATCAGCTAGGCATTAAAGCATTGCTTAACGACGAAACACTCTGGATGAGCATGCATTTGGGCTTCGCTCAATTTGAATTAAGTAAAGCCCTAATCCTTTCATTACACGAAATATTTGGTACGTCAGTGGGGTGGTCGTATAAAACCTTATTTGTACCGGCCTTAATCCCGTTTGTATTGGTTGTGCTGATCTGTGTACCGTTACTTAAAATGAGCAAGCTACAAGTTAAACAGATGTGCACCGATACCTTAGGGCGTATTGCTCTGCCATGTATTGCCTTAATTGGGGCGCTGGTGATGGTTAATGTTTTAATGCAAGGTGGCCATAATGCGCCCATATTTTATATGGCGAGCACCTTTGCTAATGTAAGTGGAGAACATTGGGTATTATTTGCCTCATATTTGGGGGCGCTCGGGACTTTCTTTTCGGGCTCGGCAACGGTGTCTAATCTTACCTTTGGCGGTATTCAATATGGCATAGCAGAGCAAGTGGGCTTATCAGAAACTTTAGTGCTTGCGTTGCAATCAACGGGTGCGGCGATGGGGAACATGATCTGCATTAGCAATATTATTGCTGTAGCCAGTATTGTTGGAGTTAATAATCAAGAAGGGCCAGTGCTTAAGAAAACCTTTTTGCCTATGCTAATTTACGGTGCAATAGTAGGGGGCTTTAGTTATCTATTTTACTGATTAAACATGTTCAGATAAAAAAGGTGCCCAGATAAACCGAGCACCCTTACGGAGTAATTTATTGAATGGCTTTTTTTACTTCGCGCCAGTCAATAATCTTAAAGTTTTGCGGTGCTTGTGGCATACGGTTGTAACCATCTTGCACAATTAGCACCCCTTCAGGGTAGCCTGGTAGCGCAGCCGGTGTCACCGTTAGGCCATCGGTTTCTGATACGCCATCGATTGCTAACTCTAGGTTATTGCTGATTGCAAATTTACCCGCAAACTCAAGGCTAGGGGGATTGCCATCGATAATTTTATAAAGCACATAGCTGTAATCACCTTGGCTAGAAACCACTAAATAACGGGCATCTTTAGCGTGGTAGATTTCCATGCCTTCTACATCATCCACCAGCATATCGTTCACGGTTTGTAGCATTACAGGTTTATTTTCTGCTGTAGGCTCAGCACCAATAAACCAAATACCTTCGTCTTCTTCACCTAAAAATAGCTGTGCGGTTTTATCATCTGCACTGCAACCTTCAGGTTGGCTCGGAACACTAAATTCGCGCACTAGTTGTGCTGATACGCTCTCATTATTACCGATTAGTTTGTATTGCTGAAACAGACCTGACTTATCATTCATAAACACATAGTTACCGGTGTTTGATGAGTACATACACATACCGTAAATTTCTTTTAGAGTCGTTGGCAGCTCTGCAATATGTTGCACCTGATTGTGAGTATCGACGCTGTAAACACTGATGCTGTTATGAGTACGGTTACTGCCAGCAATCCACGTATTAGTTGCGTTGTTGATACTTGCATGTTGGCGCACATCAACATTATTTAAACGGCCAGTTTCTAGCGCTTGTAGCTCTTTGCCAGTAAGGTCATACACCATTAAACCACGACGTTTATCGGTGCCTAAAATCAGGCTTTTTGCTGCATTGCTTGGGTTTACCCAAATTGCAGGATCATCGGCGGCATCACCAAAAGCACGTACTGCATCGGTTTGCGCTTGTGCATTAATGTAAGTAACAGCAGTTGTTTTAGCGCTATTTTTTAGCTTAGCTTGTCTCTGGGTTTGGCCCTCGATTTGACCTTTTACATAATGACCAGATTCATCATCGTATAACACGATGTCAGCTTGATTATTATTAAAGCGCACTGCGGCAGATTCAATTGCCAGTTCTCCAGCAAATTGCCAGCTGCTAAAACGTTTAGTTTTACTTTCGTAGCGATGTAATTGGTTATCTTCAGAAGTGGTGAACCATAAGCTGCCATCATCTGATGTGCTTAAACCGCCAACTTCAGGCGCTAAGCTGCCAAATGGCGACATCATAGCAATGGGCTTTTTATCAGCCCGAGATTCGGCATCTGCGTTAATTTGCCAAATGCCTAGCTCACCTTCACTTAGGTAAAGGGTTTTGCTGTTATCATCAACCGCGCAGCCTGATGTTTCACTTACACCGGCAAACTCGCGTAATTCAAGGTTTAATGCACGTTTGTTTGCAATATCAAACACTAAAGTCTCGCGGATAAGGCCGCGGGCATCAGCCACAAATGCTGACACAGCTTGAGTTGTCGGGTTAGCAAATAAGCACACAGCCTCAGGTTTTGCTTTAGGTGGGCTGATACGGCTAATTTCGGTTAACTGCCATTTTGGTGCTTTTTGTAAGCTAAAAATGACTGCTTGGTCAGCTTCGTTATCGATGCTGGCAACAAGGTAACTATTTTTGTTGATTGCTTTAACAGAGAGCGCTTCGAAATTACCTTTTTGTAATGCGTGCTGTTTACCTGTGGCATCAATGAGTTGTAAGCCTTGGCTTTGTGAGCTCAATAACCAAGCGTCATCAGCAAGGGCTGCTGCTTGTGAGCCTTGCATATTTTCAGTTGTGCCAAAGGCTGTTAATTGGTTTTTACTTGGCGCCTCGGTCGCTGTTGTTTGGCTACAGGCTGCTAGGGTGCTTAGCATCACTGCACTGGCTACAAGGTTAAGTGGTTTTGTAAAATTCATGGGATCCCCAAATATAAAACAAGGCAGCAATGAGCTGCCTTAATAACTCTTTTGTGTATTAAAATGCGTAGCGCAGCATTAACTGAATAACCGGGCCTGCTTCTTCAGACTCCAGTTCATACTCGTCAAAGTCGCGGTTGATTTGGTCATCAACGGTGTCGAACTTGTTAAAGGTTTCGTCTTTACTTGCATCTAGTAGGTTTGAACCTACTAAACGAAGCGTGACGTCTTGCCAGCGTTTTTCTACGAATACTTCAAGGTCTGCGCCGTAGTGTGTGGTTACTTCTTCACCTACGATGCGGCCATAAGCATCACCTTGTTTACGGTAAGTTGCACCGAATGAAGCGCCTAAATCAGGCAGGTCTTGAATAAAACCAACGTTAAATACGTAGTCAGATTGGTCGTTGAATTTACGGCTACCAAAGGTGTCATCTACTTCTGAATCGAGCCATGAGTAGTTAAAGAATACTCCTGTGTTTGGCATGCTAATAGCGCTTAACGGGGTTGATAAATCAAGCTCGATACCTTGAACATTGCCATCACCGGTGTTACGAGGTTGCAAAATATAAGTACCATCACCTTCTGACCCTTGCTGGCCTGTATTGGCGATTTCGATAAGGTCAGTAACATCACGGTAGAACACATTGATACCCACGACGCCGCTTTTACCTAAGCGATACTCATAACCTAAGTCCATACCCCATGATGATTCTGGTTGTAGGTCTGGGTTACCTAAAAAGTCGTTATCGCCTAGTTCTTTTTCAAGTAGAGCGGGGGTGATGTAGTCAAAATCAGGGCGACGTAAGCTACGCGCTACAGAGGCACTCACACGGCCGTTTTCTGAGACGTTGTAGCGTAAGTGTGCCGATGGCAAGAAAAAGTCATAATCGTTTTTAGCGCTCACACCTTCTGCTTTGTCAGTAATGGTTGAGTCGGTTGTTTCATAGCGCACACCTAACTCCCACGAGAAGTCTTGGTCTTCGTGTTTTACTAATGCAAATACATCGAGGCGGTCTTCTTCGAGTTTATTTACACCACCAGCGGCTGCTTCAAACTCGTTGTTAAAGCCTGCCAGTGACAGTGGTGTTTTGCTGAACTGATCCCAGCTTGTAAAGCTTTGTTCGCTTTCATCTTCTGCTTGATAGACGGCGGTATCTCGCTCTTTACCTTGTACAAAGGCACCGAATTGAATCGTTTTGTTCTCGCCTGCAAATAGGCTATGTTGCCATTGTAATGACCATTCTTTGTCATCAAGGTCTACGGTTTCTTCTTCTTCCTCGAACACCATAGGTAGTTCAGAAGTATCGATTTCTACTTCTTGCTCGTAAACAGACTCTTCAAAGCTTGCAAAACCAAGCTTGAATTTACTGGTGCCACCAAAGAGCGGTAACTCATAACCTGAGTTGATGTTGTAGTTGGTTTGGTCGATGAAAGACACATTGGCGTTGTCTGTTTCAAGATTACCGCCTTCAACAATCGAGTTATTGATTGCTGTTGGGTCATCATATTCGAATGAGCGCTCATCTTCAGTTCGATCGGTATCAACCCAAATTGCGCTGATATCGAACTTGCTGCCATCATCAAAGGCTATTTCATAGCTGGCATTTAGCGAAGTATCGTCACCGTCACGAGTATCTGATTGATCTTCGCGGTTATCGAATTCTTCGGTTTTGTAATTGGCGTTATTCTCAGGGCTGTCGCCATAGCGTAAGCTTGATTTCTGTTTTGGGTTATAACGACCTTGTAAGTTAGCGCCAAGTAACAAACGGCCACCAGCAAACTCAGTGCCGTAAACACCGGCAAAGCTTTCTTTTAATTCGCCATCGTCATAACGCAGGCCACCCGCACGAAGGTAACCACCATCTAGGCTGTAACCGTCACGCAATACAATGTTTAGAGTACCGGCAATGGCATCTGCAGAGCGGTTTGCACTTGAAGCACGAATAATTTCAACACGCTCAATTAGCTCAGCAGGAATACGGTCAACAAAAAATGAGCGGTCAGCACCAGCACCAGGTACTTCTTCACCATTAATAAGGACCTTAGTGTAAGCGGGGCTTAAGCCGCGCATACGCGCGCCATCAGACTCTAAAACATCTGATAAAAACGTCACACTGGGTACACGTTTTAATGCATCACCGGCAGTAAGTGGTTCAAAGCGTTGAAAGTATTCTTGTGAGTATTCAAGCGTCGGTGCCAGCTCTTGTGAGCGGTTGCGATAACCGATTTCGCCATATACAACAAGCTCTTCAGAGACTTTTACTTTTTTCTCTTCGCTGCTTTGCTCATCTTGTGCGTAAGCGGCAAATTGACATAAGGCGAGGGCGCTAACTAACGCCTTCGTTTTAAATTGTTTCATGGGGTTGCTCCTGATTGTCCTTGGTTTGACGAGCAAAGTACGCAGCTTAAATGACGCAAATGTGACAGAAAATCGCTAACAGGTAGTAAAAACAAGTGATTAGAGGGTTTAAAAAACACTTTTGAGCTGCAATAACCCTATCTTTTTAAGATAAATACAGTGCTTAAGGGGTTTAATAAGGTTTGACTGTCGTTTTGCTGTCACATCATTGAGCTAATATGACCCTGCTGCTTAAAACGCTAACGGGTTAGCATGGCAGCGAGAATTATTGTTAGGTATCTAAAATGCGATTTAACCCTTTTACTCATCATCGATTTTTAACCAATGCAGTCATTGCTCTGTTTGTGATTGCGTTTTTGCTAAGCGCGCAAGCAGGAGAATTAAAGCCTCTTGCGGATATAGCTTGGTTAGATATTTTAGGCGAAGGTGGCATTGTACTGATGACACTCACTTGGATAGCTGCACTGCTTATTTCAAGGCCGCCTGGGAAAGTAACAAGCTTTTTAGTGCTTGGGCTTGGGCTTTTTATGTTTTCAGCTTCCCTCGATTTATTTGATGAGTGGTTACATCAACCCACCAATACATGGCTCACATGGATAGAATCATTGCCTGCGCCGATTGGCATGATTTTCACAAGCCTTGGCTTGTATCAATGGCACCAAGAACAATACGTACTTAACAGGCAGTTAAAGCGCCGTGAAGCACAGCATCGCGAGCATGAATTAGTGTGCTCAATCACCGGACTTTATAAGGCTGATTATTTACAAGCGGTATTAAAAGAGCAGTTAAATGAACCACAACCGTTGCAATTGGCCGCCATTGATATTCGCGGTTTTGCTGATTTTAACGCTGAATTTGGCTTTATCGAAGGCGACCGCTTACTAGGTGAAGTGAGCGAGCTTTTATTGATGAATTGCCGTCTTACCGATGTAGTGTGCCGCTACGCGGGAGACTGCTTTATGGTGCTGATGCCAAATACCAGCGCAGTACAAGCGAAAGAACTGCTGGCGCAAATTACCTCGGCGCTGAACCATTGTGCATTTAAGGTCGAAGGCGAAAAACACGCTAAGTTTCAAGATGTAACAGCGGCCTTAGTAGGCAGTGTTCAAGGCGATACGCCACAAAGTTTAAGCTCGCGTTTACACGCTAAGTTACAACAACAAAAACAACAAAGAGTCAGCCATTGTGAAGCCGTATCTTAATCAAGATGACAAATACCTCACCGCACAGGGACTGATCACCACGCTGGTGGAGCTGGCCTTAAGCCGCGGCATTGCACTGCATAAGTTACTCAGAGGCACAGGGGTGTTTGAGCAAGACTTAATGAGTGTGCAGCACCAGTTTAGTATTTCACAGCAAGTGCGCTTATTGACGCAATTTAAGCAGCTGATGAAGTCCGCCGACAGCGGTTTTTTATTAGGCAGTCAACTGGCAAACGATACCTCTGTTGCCGCCCAAGGCGTGTTACATGCAGAGCACATTGGGCAAGCTTTAAAGCAGTTACACAATTTGCGCATGCAACTGGCACCTTTGTTATTTAGTTATAGTTATGTACATAACGAGCAGTATTACATTGTGCTGCAAAACGCAGTAGGTTTGGATGATGAAATAAGCCAGTATGTTATGGAGATTTACAGCGCCGCTTTTTATCAAATCCTTAAAAAAGTGGCGGGTGAGCGGGTACCTTGTCAGTTCGAATTTGCCTACAAACGAGCCAGACATAGCCAAGAATACGAACAACATTTAGGCCTTAAAGTCGCCTTTGAAAAGCCAATAACTCGTTGGATTTTGAATAAACAAGCGCTTAGGCTTACTAATCCGGCGTTTAGTAGCTTTAGGTTTTCACAAATTAACTCGCAACTAGCGGCATTAAGTTCTGCCAACAGCACTTTTGTGGAAGCAGTAAGCCGGTTAATTTATCAAAATCCGGCCTTAAATTTAGAACAAGTAGCCAGTCAATTTGCCATGAGCCCCGCAACTTTCAAGCGTAAACTAAAAGCTCATGGCGTGCGTTTTTCTACTTTGTATGATGAGCAAAGTAAGCGTAAAGCGATTTACCTGCTTGCCATGCGTGAGCAGTGCAATGAGCAAGTCGCCATGCGCTTATCATTTTATGATATTGCTAATTTCAGACGAGCGTTTAAACGCTGGACTGGGCTTACGCCAAGTCAATTAAAGGGGTAATTATTTTTTATTCTCTACTTAGGGAGAAAAGGTTTTATGTACATCTTTATTACGGATGAAGTGTAGATAAAAATATATCAATTCCTAGGCAGTTATTTTTCTCAAGCTGCGTTAGACTATTGTTATTGATGTAATTAACCGAGGTCTCAAATGATTGAGTATCCTGTTGACCAACTTCCCCAGTTAATTGATGACTTGCTTCAGTGTGACACCACAACGCGCAAAAATAAGTTACTTGCTGATGCTAAAGAAAAGCTTTCTACCGAGCATTTATCGTTATTGTTTGAAGCGTTACCCAAAGAGCAGCGCTTAGAAATTTGGCAATTACTTGATGAAGATACCCAGCATGAAATCTTCATTAACTTAGGGGGTGATAGTTGCCGCTGGTTATTGCAAAGTCTAGAAGAAGCCGCTGGCTTTAAGCTACTTGACGAAGTCAGTGTAGAAGAGCTACTTGAACTTGAAGAAATTATTCCTGAGCGCTTTGTTGATTATGCACGCAGACAACTTGATGAAGTTCAAACAAAGCAGTACGACCTTGCACAGCAATATAATCCAGAGCAGTTAGGTCACTGGCTCGATTTTGATGCGCTAAAAGTGTCAGAAAAACTCACCGTGGCTGGCGCGCGTAAAATTTTTCAAAAAGGTTTACCGCAGTATACCGAGGTGATTTATCTAGTCAGCCGTAAGGGCACTCTCATTGGTGAAGTGGCAATTAATGCGTTATTTAAAGCCAATGATAGCGACAGCCTGCTGGATTACGCGAACCTTGATGTGTCGGCATTGCATGCTGATGACGACCTATACGAAGCGGCTGAAGTGGTTATTCATAGTGAACAAATGGCGATGCCAGTTGTGAATGCCGACAACAAACTATTAGGCCGATTATCAGTGTCATCAGCTTATGAATTGCGTCAAGAAGTCACCGACGAAGCCGCTGCAAAAGCAGGTGGTCTACGTGAAGACGAGGATCTGTTCTCAAGCGTCACTAAGTCGGCAAAAAACCGCGGTATTTGGCTTGGTATTAACCTAGCAACGGCATTTTTAGCCTCTTGGTTTATCGGTTTGTTTGGTGCAACTATCGAGCAAGTGGTTGCTCTTGCGGTACTAATGCCTGTTGTCGCTTCTATGGGCGGTATTGCGGGTAGTCAGACGTTAACGGTGATTGTGCGCGGTTTAGCGCTTGGTCAGGTTACCGACTCCAACCGTAGAGCGCTGTTGAAAAAAGAGCTTAGAGTGGGCGCGCTAAATGGCTGTGTTTGGGCCTTTGTAATTGGTGTACTCACTTATTTCTGGTTCAACGATGGCATGTTAAGTGTAACCATTACTATCGCTATCTTACTTAACTTAGTTGCTGCTTCGTTATCAGGAGTGGTGATCCCATCGATTTTAGATAAGCTTAAAATCGATCCAGCCCTTTCTGGCTCTGTGATCCTTACCACAGTCACCGACATCGTCGGCTTTGTCACCTTCCTAGGTTTAGGTAGCTTGCTACTTCTTTAAGGGATCGGATGCTGGCTAAAATACTGTTTAGCCAGCTCAACAAATGTTTTAACTCGATTTGACAGCGCATACCTATGTGGATAAACCGCAGCAATCGTTAATGGTTTTAAAGTGTGCTCTGCTAACACTTCAACTAATTGACCTGATTTTATAAACGGGGCTACTGAATAACGGGGTGCTTGAATTATCCCATCACCGGCCGCCGCTGCTTCATTTAAAAATCGACCATTATTTGAGGTCATAGCCCAATTAAACTTGCGGCAAACATGCTGGCCATCTACCCAAAATATCCATTGTTCATTACGAATATGATGGTTGAAAAACAGTAATCTATGCTCAGATAAGGCTGCTATATCTTTTGGAACGCCATGGTTTTTTAAATATGCAGGGCTTGCCCACAAAGATAATGATGAGTGGCAAACAGTTTGCGCTATGTGGCTGGCATCTGGTAATGAAGGGGCAATTCTAAATGCTAAGTCAATTTGGCTATCAAATAAATCAACAGGCGTATTAGACAGTACAATATCTAATTTCACACCGGGAAAAGCGCACTGATATTGACTGACTAAAGGTGCTAAATATTGACAGCCAAATTCTATACTAGTTGAAATAGCAAGCTTGCCGCTAGGCACTTGGCTAAGCGCACTAAGCTCTTCATCAACTTCATTAAATTTATTAAGTAAAGGCTTCATTTGCAGTACATAACTCTGGCCTGCATCGGTTAAACACACTTTGCGGGTGTTCCGCTTTAACAGCAAGCAGCCTAAGTTTTGCTCTAACTGTTTTACATAGCGGCTAACCATGGTGGTAGAGAGCTGCATTTGCTTAGCAGCTTGAGTAAAGCTCTGATATTCAGCGACTAAGCACAAGGCTCTGACGGCTTCTAGTTTGTTCATTGTTATTATTTTTAAACTATAAGTTTATACACTATAAACTTTTGTGAGATGTAAAACCAAGCAATTCAGGTGTAAGTTGATAGCTAAAACAAGAATAAGAGGTGATCATGAAATCGGGTATCAACACATTACTTGCCAGCATTGCATTGGGTTTATCGTCGTCGGTGGTGGCTCAAACCATTGCATTACAAAATGTTAACCTAATCGACGTGGAAGCACTGTCGGTTAATGAAGCACAAACCATCATCATAGAAGATGACAAAATCAAACAAATTGTTCCTGCAAGCAATCGTCGCTTTGCCGACGATGTCATTAAAATCGATTTAGCAGGTAAGTATGTAATACCCGGTTTAATCGATACGCATGTGCACCATGCTACATCACCCGATGATTCAGATAACGATGAAATCACGCGCACTCGCTTGCGTCAGCTTTTACAGGGTGGTGTGACAAGTGTGCGCGATATGGGCGGCGATACCCGCGCTTTGAGCTCACTTAAACGACGAGCCGATAACGATATTATTCAATCACCGGATATTTATTATTCTGTGATTATTGGTGGTAAAGCGTTCTTTTCTGACCCCCGCACAGTCGCCTCTGCAAAAGGTGAAATCCCGGGCACTGTGGATTGGATGCGAGCCGTTGATGAAAACAGTGACTTTGATGCCATTATGCTGCGTAGCAAAGGGCTGGGGGCAACAGGCATCAAAATTTATGCAAATGTGCCAGGGTCAGTGGTAGCAAAGTTATCAAAAGCTTCTAAAAAACATGGCCTTAAGGTGTGGTCGCATGCTTTTATTGGCCCAGCAACACCGCTTGAAGCGGTTAATGGTGGTGTTGAAACAATTTCACATGCTGCTGATTTTGCTGCGCAAGTTATTGAGAATTTCTATGATATGCGCCGTAAAAATGTTGCTTTAACAGAACAGCAAAAAAGCGATGCAAAGCAACTAGAAGCTTATCAAACATTAATAAAGCAGATGAAAAAAAAGGGCACTATTCTAGACTCGACCCTAACGGTATTTGATAAAACCAAAGCCTCTCGTGGTGAAAAAGGGTTATTGCTCAATGAGTGGGGCGGGCTGTTTACACAGTTGGCTCATCAAGCCGGTGTGACTATAGCAGCAGGTACCGATGTGACTAGTGACAGGTTTAATACTGTAACGCCTATGGTCCACCATGAAATGCAGTTATTAGTTGAACGGGCAGGTTTAACGCCTTTAGAAGCTCTACAGGCTGCAACCATTAATGGTGCAAAAGTGATTGGCATTGAGAAAAAAACAGGTTCGATAAAGGCAGGTAAAACGGCGAATCTTGTAGTGCTTAGCAGAGATCCAAGTAACGAGATTACCAATAGCCAAAACATTGTTCATGTGATTAAAAATGGCCAATTTATCCACTTGGGTGATAATGAAAAATTACCGTTTGTGATGGCCCGTGAAGCGGCGGGGTTATTATTTTTATCGGGGCAATTAGGCAACTTGCCAACCACTATGGCTTTGGCTGGCAATGACATCAGCACCCAAATGACGCAGGCGATGAAAAACATTGGCTTTGTTTTGCAAGATCACAATTTAGATTTTAACGATGTTGTTAAATGCACCCTTATGTTGGCAGATATACAAGACTGGCCTTTAGCCAATCAAGCCTACACGCCATTTTTTACTAAATTACCTGCTAGAAGCGCATTTGCAGCCAGTGGCTTAGCACTGGGCGCAAAGGTTGAGGTGGAGTGTATCGCTGCGTTGTAGTGATGCACAGGAAAACTATATACTCTTAACCTAACTTTATATACCTGATTG
This sequence comes from Pseudoalteromonas sp. Isolate3, assembly GCF_022398505.1. NCBI lineage: Bacteria > Pseudomonadati > Pseudomonadota > Gammaproteobacteria > Alteromonadales > Pseudoalteromonadaceae > Pseudoalteromonas > Pseudoalteromonas sp. Isolate3. The sequence continues at coordinate 33,282 of NZ_JAKEVN010000031.1, forward strand.
TAGTTAGATAAAAGGAATGCAGAGTTAGGTAAAGAGGCTTTACTAATTAAAGATCATTGTCCGAAAAATGGACAGTAATGGCAGCCGCAGCTTATTCTGTAGGCTCTAATGATTATTCAGGTTATTTCGCTGCCATTGGTGCAAGTTATCAATTTGATAAACAACAAAGTTTCAAGCTATTTTCCGCAACAGAAGACAGTGATTACGGCTCAGATCAAAACTTAGTACTGAGTTACACTTATCAATTTAATTAAAAAATACTGTTACAAAGCATTAAATTTTGTTAGTTTTCTGAGTGAATTCTCACTGAGAAAGTTGTGCATGAAGAAAAAGTTAGCCTTGTTATTGTTAGGATTATCGAGCCTTAATGCCTATGCCTCTGAAAACTTTAGTGATCATGAGATGTTTTGTGAGCAACAGTCACAAATTAGTTGCTTAGATTACATTAACCAACAGCTTGCAAGCAGTGAGCTTGGCTCTGCGCATTGGTATGAGATTAAATCTTATCAGTTTGATTATTTCTACGATAAGATGGAATATGAGATTTTGAAAGATAGCACTGAGCCTTTTGTTGCGAGTGAAGAGTTACCAGTCGTTTTTCAAGTTCAAGTTTACTTTTACTACGCAAAATCAATGCATTATTTAGGCGACTTTGAAACAGGCCGTAAATATGCCAAAAAAGCATTTGAAAAACTGCAAGCAATCTTCGACTCCTTTGGTAACCCTATGCGCATGGTCGAGCTGGCTAATTTGCAATATGTGTTTGGTAACAAGGAAACAGCACTGCAAATTCTTGATAGGGCAGAGCGCCGCTTTGGCAAAAGCAAAGATCCTATTTTTCACTTTGAACTTGCGTCGAATAAAGCGAATGTTTTTCACTCATTAGGTGATGTAGACGGTGCGCTTGCAAACCGAAAAATCGCAGCCGATTGGATTTTAAAAACCAATCATAACCGCAAAATCTCTGTGGCTTTAGGTAACTTAGCTCGCACCCATCAACTTTTGGCGAATTATGCTCAAGCAGATGAAGTTTATGTACAGTCTCTTAAGTACATGAATTCAGACTCAGATCGAAATGTGATAGCTATTTATAAGTTACGCTTAGCTGAAATCAATTGGCAAGCAGGAAAGCAAGATCAAGCATTAAAATGGTTTAAGCAAGTGCATAAAGAAGACATTCGGCAATCACATGCGAAACTTTATGCACATCTCGCTAATGTACTTTAGATATTGTAAAAACACCCAGGTTTTTCGTCTTCACCCGGCGCTAAAATTTGTAGATGGGTTGACTCACCTTGTTCCATCAAAGGCTTCATTGTTTTATCAAATTGTTTAGCGGCATGTTCGATTAACTTTGCTTGCTGTTCTAGTGCTTTAAAATCAGCATCATGAGCGGCCATAAGTTTATTTAGTTCTTTAGCCAGCTTATCTTGCTCTTTTAATAAGCTTTTATTAATTCGCAGGTGGTTCTCGTCTTCAATAACTGCTTCTTCGGTGATCGCTTCTATTTGCTCAGAGTACTCAGTGACTTGTAGTTCTATGTCACTAATTGGTTGTTCTAGCGCTTCTAGTTTTACCTGCTCACGTTCAAGCTCTAGGTATGCAGCAATCTGTTCGTTATTGAGGGTGCTTTCGCTTACCTTTTTGCAATCTTTAAAAGTAATAACACGATAATCGTTTTGGTTGCTTGTTGTACTGGCATTTGAGAGGCCAATACAGGCAGTAGTGGCTGTGATTAAGAGTGCACTTGCGCTGATGCGTACTAAATTCATAATGATGTCCTAATGGGTTATGTTATTTAGTTAGTCGCAACAAGTTTGCATATAGTTTATCT